>NZ_BAABHO010000005.1:0-179079 GCF_039542135.1 Actinomycetospora chlora | reverse complement strand
CGCCGCGACCGGGCCAGGGGCCGCGTGCCGGTGGCCCGGCGGACCCGGGACCGCCGGGTGTGCGGGGCCCGGCGGCACCGGGGCGCGGCGGCGCCCCCGGTCCGGGAGGCCCGGCCCGGTCGTGGCCGCGGTGCTCGGCCGCGGAGGCCATGACCGGCTGGTGGTAGCCCGAGCCGAGGGCGCCGCCGCGGGGCAGCGCCCGGGTGGCGGCGACCGGGTCGGGCGAGTGCACGACCTGCGGCGCCGGCGCGTTCGTCACCGGCAGGGCGGGCGAGGCCTGTGGGCTGCGGGCCGGGGGTGCGGGCAGCGCCGGGGCGGTCGGCCCGGGCTGTGCCGCCGGCCGCGGCGGCGCGACGGCCACCGCGTCGGTGCCGCGGGCGGCGACCACCGCCGCGCCGAGCGCGACCGCGTGCTTGGGGTGGCTGTCGACCACCGTCCGGCAGCCGAGGGCGTCGCCGACCATGCGCGCCACCAGCGGGATGCGGGACGAGCCGCCGACCAGCAGCACCGCCGTCAGGTCCCCGGCCCCCACTCCCGCCGACTCGAGCGCACGGCGCAGCGCCGCGACCGTCGTCTCGATCGGCGCCCGCACCATCGCCTCGAACTCGGCGCGGGTGACGGTCACCTCCTCCTGCCGGCTCGGCAGCAGCACCGACACGTTGGCCTCGTCGTCGACCGACAGCGTCTCCTTGGCGACGACGCAGTCCTGGCGGACCCGCGCCGCGGCCGAGCGCG
Organism: Actinomycetospora chlora; assembly: GCF_039542135.1. NCBI lineage: Bacteria > Bacillati > Actinomycetota > Actinomycetes > Pseudonocardiales > Pseudonocardiaceae > Actinomycetospora > Actinomycetospora chlora. The sequence goes on along the minus strand of NZ_BAABHO010000005.1, from coordinate 178,344 downwards.
CCCGGGCGTCGTGGGGGTCGAGCTCGCTGACCGCCCCGCCGCACGCGTGGTCGACGCGGTCGAGGACGGCCTCGTCGAAGTCGACGCCGCCGAGGTGCTCCATGCCCTCGGGCACCCCGAGGATCTCGACGCCGGCCGCGCGCCCGCGCAGCACCGCGGCGTCGAAGGTGCCGCCGCCGAGGTCGTAGACCCCGAGCAGCTCGCCCTCGGCCAGCCCGCGGGTGATGGCGAAGTGCACGCCGGCGGCCTCGGGCTCGGTGAGCATCGGCGGGTCCTGCAGGCCGGCGAGCGCCGCGACGTCCTCGAACAGCCCGCGGCGGTAGGGGCCCCAGTTGGCGGGGTGGGTCAGCACCACGCGGCTCGGCGGGCCACCCTCCTCGGCCTCCACGCGGGCCAGGACGTCGCGCAGGATCGCCGCGAGCAGCTCGCCGGCCGGCCGGGACGCGCCGCCCAGCACGACCGGCAGCGGGTCGCCGAGCCGGCGCTTGACGCCCCACACGACGTCGCCGGGGCGTGCGGCCGCCTGGCGGGCGGCGGCGTCGCCCACGGCGAGCGAGCCATCGGGGCGGCGCAGGACGACGGACGGTTCGGTGACCGTGCGGTCACCGAGCGACACCATCTCGACGCGCTGGCCGTCCCGGGAGATCGCCGCGGCGACGAAGGTCGTGCCGAGATCGATCCCGAGGCTGTACGTCACGACCCCTCCTCCGGCAATCTGACGGATAGTAACCTTTCGGCCCGTTCGCGAGCGACACGTCCGCGCACGGTCGCCACTCTGGGGGTAGTGATGCACACGCGCAGTCACCTGCGGCGGCGAGGGCGGTGGGGTTGTCCCTACTCCCCGCGCGGGTGCACCCCCTGGCGGGCCCGCCGTCCGCGACAGGAGGCTGTGGGGATGACCCTCGGTGACGAGCTCGAGCGGGGCCGGCGCTGCGCGGATCGGTGGCGGAGCCGCCGGGGTCTCGAGCAGCGGCTGCACGACGGCCCGGCGCTGCGCCTCTCCGCGCTGTCCCTGCGCGTGGGTCTGCTCCGGAGCGGGCAGCGCGACAGCGCGTGGGAGCAGGGCCTCGACGAGGTCGCCGACGAGATCGGCGCCGCGCTGCAGGAGCTCCGCGAGGTCGCGGCCGCCATCTACCCGCCGCTGCTCGACGAGGCCGGGCTGGGCCCGGCGCTGCGCGAGCTGGTCAGCGCCTCCGGCGCGTGCGCCCGCATCGACGCCGTCGCCACCCGGTGCGGCACCGCCGCCGAGGGTGCCGCCTACTTCGCGACGGCGGCGTGCCTCGCGCAGGCGGGCGGGGGCGACATGACCGTCCGCGTCCGCGTCGACGGCGGCGACCTCGTGCTCACCCTCGAGGGCGTCGACCCGGCCCTGCGCGACGTCGTGCTCGACGAGGCCGGCCCGCTCGGCGGCTCCGTCACCGTCGCCGACAGCACCAACCAGACCACCACCATCACCGGGAGGTTCCCGTGCGTGTAGCCGTGGCCGAGGACGGTGCCCTGTTCCGCCAGGGCCTCGTCATGCTCCTCGAGGCCGCGGGGCACGAGGTGGTCGCCTGCGAGGCGGGCGGCGACCCGCTGGTCGCCCAGCTCTCGCGGATCCCCGCCGACGTCGCCCTGCTCGACATCCGCATGCCCCCCGAACCCGACGGCGGGCTGGTCACCGCCGAGAAGCTGCGGGCGGCGCACCCGGACATGGGACTGCTGTTCCTGTCGCACTACGCCGAGTCGCACTACCTCATGCGGATCCTCGAGATCGGCACCGAGGGGATCGGCTACCGGCTCAAGGAGAAGGTCGGCAGCGTCGAGGTCCTCTCCGACACGCTGACCCGCATCGCCGCCGGTGAGATCGTCATCGAGCCGGAGCTCGCCAAGCGGCTCGTCGAGCGCCCGCGCAGCGACAAGCGCGACCTCGTCGCCACCCTCTCCGAGCGCGAGCGCGACGTCCTCAAGCTCATGGCCGAGGGCCGGTCGAACAACGGCATCGCCTCGACGCTCTACGTCAGCGGCAAGGCCGTGGAGAAGCACGTCGCGAACATCTTCGACAAGCTCGGCCTCCAGGCCGACACCTCGGCGAACCACCGCCGCGTCCTCGCCGTCCTGCAGTACCTGCGCTCCCAGCGCGGCGACGGCTGACGGGCGCCGCGACGATGGCCGGCGCGCTGCCGCGGGGCGACCTCCCGGTCCGTCCCGTGCTGCTGGGTGTGCTCGTCGGGGTGGTGCTCCTCGCGGTGGCGCTGGGGTTCTCGCTGCTCACCCGCCCCGCCGTCGCGGGCGTGGTGGGCCCGTTCGTGGCCGCGGCGCTGGCGGTGCTCGCCGCGCGGGTGGCCGGGCCCGGGGTGGACCGCCTCGCCGGGCGGCTGGGACGCCCGGCCCCGACGCCCTACGCGGTGCTCGCCGACACGGCGGCGCGGGTGCGGGAGGGCTCGCTGCCCGACGCGCTGCCCGGCCTGGCCCGGGTGCTGGGCGAGGGCACGGCGGCGCAGCGCGCGGTGGTGTGGCTGGTGGTGGACGACGTGCTCGTCGCCGAGGCCGTCCACCCGCCGGACGCGGGGCGGGGGGAGCGCGTGGCCTCGCTCGGCCTGCTGCTCGCCCGCCCCGGTGTCGACCACGCGGTGCCGGTGCTCGACGGCGACCGCCTGCGCGCGGTGCTGACGATCGGGAAGGCCGGCCGGCCCGTGACGTCCGGCGACCGCCGCCTCGTGCGCGACGTGGCCGGCGGGGCGCAGCTGGTGCTGCAGGGCGTGGCGCGGGGCGCCGAGCTCGCGGCCCGCGTGCGCCGGGTCGACGAGCTGGCCCGGGAGACGGCCGCCTCGCGCCGCCGGCTGGAGGTCGCGCGCGAGGTGGAGCGCCGGCGCCTGGTCGCCGAGCTGCGGGGGGCGACCAGCGACCGGCTGGCCGGGTTCCGGCAGTCGATCGCCGACGCCACCGAGTCGCTCGAGGAGGCCCGCGACGACCCGGACGACGACGAGGCCCCCGAGATGGCGCGCCACCACGTCGGCGAGGCCCGGGAGCGCCTCGGCGAGCTGATCGACCGCTTCCGCGTCATCGCCCGCGGCGTGCACCCGGCCGTGCTGCGCGAGCAGGGGCCGCGGGCCGCTCTGGAGGAGGTCGCGGCGGACCTGCCGCGGGCGGTGCACCTGTCCGGGCGCCTCGCCGGGCGGCTGCCGTGGGAGATCGAGTCCGGGCTCTACTACGTGGCGTCCTCGGCGGTGTCGCTGCTCGCCGCCCGGCCGGGCGGGGCGCCGCTCGAGGTCGTGCTGGAGAGCCGGGGCGACACGGTCGGCGTGCGGATCACCGACCCGGACCCCGACGACGGGCCCGACGCGGTGCGCGCGGCGCTCGCCGACGACCTCGACCGCCTCGCGGCGCTGGGCGGCGCGCTGGACGTCGTCGGCGCGGGCGGCGGGATCGAGTTGCGGGCGTCGCTGCCGGACCGGCTGCGGCCGGTGGTGCTGGACGCGGGAGACGGAGCGGAGCGGAGCTCGACCCGAGTTGCGGGGGGTGCGGCGTGACGGCCACCCCCCATCGCGGGTGGGTCGGCGCCTGGTGGGTCGCCCTGGTGGCGACGACGGTGCTCGCGGTCGTCTGGCTCGCGCTCGGCGCGGTGGTGGCGCTGGCCGCCCACGTCCCGGCACTGGGCGCCGCGGTGGCCGACGCCGCGGCCGGCGGCAACGTGTGGGCCGGGGGTGTCCTCGACGCCTTCGCGATGGGCGAGCCCGGCGCCCAGGCCGTCCTGGACTACCTGGCGAGCCTGGCCAACCTCGTCGTCGCCGCCGTCCTGTGGCGCCACGGCGGGCGCACGTGGACGGTGCGCCTGCTGGTGCTCGCGATGATCGGCTCCGCGGGCGCGTTCAACCTGCAGGCCCACGCCGCGACGATGGTCGTGCGTGCCGCGACGGGCCTCGGGATCGGCGAGCTGCACCAGATCCTGCTGCACGGGGTGGCGAGCGCGGCCTACGTCGGCGCGCTGCTGCTGTTCCCGGCCGGCGTGGCGGCCGCGACCGGCGGCCGGCGGCTGCTGGCCGTGCTGACCGGCGTGGCGCTCTTCGCAGCCGGGATGGGCACCGCGCTGCTGCCGCACACCGTGAGCTGCGTGGTGTTCTTCGGGTTCGGCGTCCCGCTGGTCGGGGCGCTGGGCGTGTCGCGCCACCTGCGCGCGGGCGCCACCCGCGAGCGCCGCGACCAGGCGCGGCTGCTGGCCACCGTGCTCACCGGCGTGCTCGCCACCGCCGTCGTGCTCGCCCTGCTGACCGTCGTCATGGCCGCGCTCGGCCGCCCGGGCCTGACGCTCGACGACCCCACCGCCCGCGGCGCCGGGGGCGAGCCCACCGCGCTGCTGTTCTGGTTCGCGCGCGTCTCGGCCGCCGCCATCGCCCTGGCCGTCCTCGCGGCCTACCGGCCGCGGCTGCGGGCCTCCACCGACCGGCTGCACCGCACGCTGACCGTCGTGGTGGTCGTCGTCGCCGTCGGCGGGGCCGTCGCGCTGGTGGGGGCGCTGGCCGGCGGGGGACCGGTCGGGTGGGTGGTCGCCGCGGCGATCGGCGCCGGCGTGTACCTCGCGGTGTCCACCCGGGCCGACCGGCTCGTCGAGCGCCTGCTCTACGGCCGCCGCCCGACCCCGTACCGCGTGCTGCTCGAGGTCGCCGAGCTCTCCCGCGGCGCCGGCCCGGACCTCGACCGGCTGCCCGAGGCGATCGGCCGCCACCTCGGCGCGCGGGACGTGGCGCTCACCGTGCACCGGCCCGGCCTGCGCTCGCGGGTCCACCGGTGGCGCCGCGACGACGCCGCGGGCGAACCCGCCGAGACGGTCGCGTTCCCCGTGCGCCACCACGGCGAGGAGGTCGGCGTGCTGGCCGTCGACGCCGAGGCGGTGGCCGGCGGCGGGGACCGCCCGCGGCTGCTCGCCGACGTCGCCGACAGCCTCGGCGCCGTGCTGCAGGCCCACCGCCAGGAGATCGAGCTCGAGCGCCAGCTGCGGGCGGCGGTGGCGCACGGCGAGGAGATCGCCACCGCGCGCCGGGCGGCCGTCGCCGAGATGGACGGCGAGCGCCGCGCCATCGAGCGCAACCTCCACGACGGCGCCCAGCACCACCTCGTGTCGCTGCGCCTCTCGCTCGGGCTCGCCGAGCACGTGATCACCACCGGAGACCACGCCGCCGGCGCCGAGCGCCTCGCCACGGTGCTCGAGCAGGTCGACACCGCCGAGGCCGTCCTCGCCGAGACCGCCGCGGGCGTCTCGGCCGCCCACCTCGCCGAGCAGGGGCTCGTCGACACGCTGCGCCGCGAGCTGACCGGCGGGGACTCGACGGTGACCCTCGACGTCACCGGCGTCCCGCCCGGGCGGCGCTGGCCCGCCGACGTCGAGTCCGCCGTCTACTTCTGCTGCCTCGAGGCGGTCAACAACGCCCGCAAGCACGCCCCGGGCGCCGCCGTCGTCGTCACCCTCGCCGAGGCGGGCGGGGCGCTGCGGTTCGCGGTGCGCGACGACGGCCCCGGCTTCACCCCGCGCCCGGCCGCGGCCGGCGGCGCGCGCGGCGTGCGCAACGTCGCCATCCGCGTCGCCGCGGTCGGCGGCACCGTCGAGCTGGACTCGGCCCCGGGCCGGGGCACGACGGTGTCCGGCGCGGTCCCGCTGGCCGACGTCGGGCCCGCCACCCCCGACGACCCGCCCACCGGTCCGGTCGCCGGTCCGGTCGCCGTGCCGGTCGCCGTGCCCGTCGCGGGAGCGAGGGACGCCTCCGCTGCCCCCGACGCAGCGGAGGAGTCCCTCGCCCCGCCCCCCGAGGTACCCGCGGCGAGCTCCGCCTACCTGGCCGCCGTGCGGGAGCTGATCGCCGGGCTGGCACCGCCGGCGCCGGTCGCCCCGCGGGTCGGCGCGGTCGCCGCCGGGCTCGACGCCCCCGGTCCCGACGGTCCCGCCCGCCGCGCCGAGCGCGCCCTCGACGCCCTCGACGCCCTGGCCCGTGAGGGGGTCGGCGGGCGCGCGTGGGCGTCGGCGGTGTCCTACGCCGTCGAGCGCACCCGGCTGGCGGGGGCCCGCGAGCTGGCCGAGACCGACCTCGCCGACCGCCTGCACCGCCGCGTCGTCGTGCTCCCGGCCGGCGAGCACGAGGCCGCGCAGCGCCTCGTCGCCCCTGGCTCCCCGACGCCGGTCCGGCTCGGTCTCGCGCCGGACGCGGGTCCCGAGGACGTCCGCCGCGCCGCGGGCGAGCAGCTCGCGACCTGGCGCTCGCGCGCCGCGCACCCCGCCTCCTCGCGGGGGGTGCGCGACGCGGCGACCGTGCTGGCCGGCGCCTGCGAGGCCGTCCTGGTGGAGACGACCGTCGAGACCGTCTGATCTCAGCCCGTGTTGCGCATCCCGGCCGAGATCCCGTTGACCGTCAGCAGCAGGGCGCGCTGCAGGTCCGGGTCGGGCTCGTCGACGCGGCGGCGCTCCTTGAGCGTGTGCACCTGCAGGTGGTGCAGCGGCTCGAGGTAGCCCTCGCGGATGTCGAGGGTGCGGCGCAGCAGCGGGTTGCCGCCGAGCAGCTGCTCGCCGGGGGAGAGCTTGAGGACCTCGCGCTCGGTCAGCCGGTGCTCCTTCTTGATGATCTCGAAGACCTCCTGCAGCTCGGGGTCCACGAGCTCGGAGACGTAGAACCCGGCGATGCGCATGTCGGTCTTGGCCAGCGTCATCTCGACGTTGGAGATCAGGTTCGCGAAGAACGCCCAGTCCCGCATCTCGTCGATGACCTCGGTGTAGCCCGCGTCGTGCGCGGCCTTCAGGCCCGTGCCCAGCCCGAACCAGCCGGGCACGATCATCCGCGTCTGGGTCCAGCCGAACACCCACGGGATGGCGCGCAGGTCGTCGAGCGACGCCTGCCCGCCCTGCCCGGGACGCTTGCCCGGCCGCGACCCGACGTTGAGCATCGAGAGCTCGTCGACCGGCGTGGCCTGGGTGAAGAACGTCGGCAGGCCCTCGTGCGAGACGAGCCTCGTGTAGGCCTCCTGGGCGGCGTCGGAGATGACGTCCATCGCCTCGTCCCACCGCTTGAGCGTCGCCGCCTCCACGCGCGAGGTCTGGTGCAGCAGCGTCGCGTCGAGCACCGCCGAGAGCATGATCTCGAGGTTGTCCTTGGCGAGCATCGGCAGCGAGTACTTGTCGGAGATGACCTCGCCCTGCTCGGTGACCTTCATGACGGCGTCGACCACGCCGTGCGGCTGCGCGGCGATCGCCTCGCCGGCGGGGCCGCCGCCGCGGCCGACCGACCCGCCCCGGCCGTGGAAGAGCTTGAGGCGGACGCCGTGCTTGGCGGCCACGTCGCGCAGCTGGCGCTGGGCGGTGTGGATCGACCACTGCGACGTGGTCAGTCCGGCGCCCTTGTTGGAGTCCGAGTAGCCCAGCATCATCTCCTGGACGTCGCCGCGGGCGGCCACCAGCGCCCGGTACGACGGGTCGGAGAGCATGCCGTCGAGCAGGTCGCCGGAGATCTTCAGCTCGGTCGCGGTCTCGAACAGCGGCACGATGTCCAGCGTCGACATCGCCCCGTCGGCGGTCACCTCCACGAGGCCCGCCTCCCGGGCCAGCACCGCCACGGCGAGGATGTCGTCGACGTTCTGCGCCATCGAGATGACGTAGGTGTGCAGGGCCTCCTCGCCGTAGGTCTCCTGCACGGTGCGGATGCAGTCGAAGACCTCGAGGGTCTCGCGGAAGCTGTCGTCGCCGATCTGCTGCCAGTTGCGGCGGGGGGTCAGGGCGCGGCGGCCCGCGAGCTCCCGCGAGAGCACCTCGGTGCGCCCGGCGTGGTCGAGCTCGCCGTAGGGCGTGGAGAGCTCGCCGAGCCGGTCGAACAGCGCGGTCAGCGCCGTGTGGTGGAAGTTCGTGTGCTCGCGGACGTCGACGCTCGCCAGGTGCAGCCCGACCGCGTTGGCCGAGCGCATGACGTCGCGCAGCCCGCCGTCGGCGATCCGCTCGCCCTGGTGGGCGCGCAGCGACGCGTCCATCACCTCGAGGTCGCGCAGGTACTCGTCGGCGCCGAGGTAGTCGCGCCCGGGCTGGTGCGGCGTGCCGTCGGCGTAGCGGCGGCGGGTGTTCTCCAGCCGTGCGTGGACGTACGAGCACTTCAGCCGGTAGGGCTCCTCGGCGTTGAGCCGCACGAACCGGTCGTAGACCTCCGGCAGCGCGCGGCGGTCGCGGGCGAGGCTGCGGCGCAGGTCCTCGCTGACGCCGACCAGGCGCGTCGAGACCGACAGCTCCTGGACGAGCTCCTCGAGCAGCTCGACCTGGATGCGGACACCGCGCTCGCCGTAGATCCGCATCGTCTCGAGCGTGAGGTCGGCGGTGACGTTGGGGTTGCCGTCGCGGTCGCCGCCGACCCAGCAGCCCAGCACCAGCGGGCGGGAGCCGTCGGGCAGGTGGAGCCCGACGCGGTCGAGCTCCTCGTCGAGCTCGGAGAGCACCTCGGGCAGCGTGCGCCGCCCGAGCTGCTCGAGGTAGTAGGCCACCGACCGCGCCTCGTCGAGCACCGTCGGGCGCTCGGGGCGGATCTCGTCGGTCTGCCAGATGAGGTCGACCAGGCGGTGCAGGCGCTTCTCGGCGATCTCCTCGGGCAGATCCTCGGCCAGCACCGCGGCGATCGCGCGGAGCTTGCCCAGCACCGACTGGCGCTGGGCCTCGGTCGGGTGCGCGGTGAACACCGGCTTGAGCTCGAGGCGCGACAGCGCGGTCGAGAGCTCGTCGGGGTCGGCGTCGCTGACGAGCCGGTCGACGAGCGTGTGGATCGGGCCGCGGCCCTCGAGGTGCTCGGTCTCGCGCTCCTCGCTGCGGTGCAGCTGCTCGGCGAGGTTCGCGAGGTGGAAGTACGTCGCGAAGGCCCGGCCGAGCACCGCGGCGGTGCCCGGGTCGAGCTCGCCGAGCATGTCGCGGATCTCGGTGTCCCCGCGCTCCGGGACCTCCCGGACCAGCCGGCGGACCTTCTCGACGAGATCGAGCATGTCGTCGCCGTGCTGCGCGGCGACCGTGCGCCCCAGCAGCGTCGAGAGCCGGCGGATGTCGGCCCGCAGGGCCGAGTGCTCGGACTCCGACGCGACGCTGCCCTCGGTGGAGACCCGATCGGCCCGTGCGGGCCTGCTGTCCTCGCTCATGCGCGCCCTCCTGTCGTGCGGAGACGAAGCGGTGCTGGGTCCGCGACGGTGGGGACGCCGATGGATTGTGCCCCCCGACGGGGGAGACGACACCTCGCGTTCAGATGCTCCCGGCCACCGCGGGGAGCAGGCCGAGCGCGGTCAGCAGGCCGTGGTGGTCCCAGAGGGTGCGGACCTCGGTGATCCGCTCGCGGCGGACGGCCACCACGCAGACCGTCAGGAGCTCGACGGGCCGCCCGGTCGGGGCGACGCCGGGCAGCAGCCACGGCACCTCGCGGTCGTGGGTGAAGGACACGACCTCCTCGTCCACGACGCGCCACCGGTCGCCCGTGCGCGACACCCGCCGCGTGGCGAGGTCGGCCGGGAGGTGCGGGATCACGTCCTCCGCGAGGTGGCGGCGCAGGGCGTCCGCGCCCCGGGCCCCCGTCCCGAGCGGCGCGTTCAGCACCGCGACGTCGGCGGCGACCACGGCCAGCGCGGCGTCGAGGTCCCCCGCGCGGACGGCGGTCGCGAACGCGTCACGGGTGCGCTCGACCGCCACCATGAGGTCCTGGACGGCCTTGGTCACCTCCCGATGCTCGCACCCGGGACGCCTCGCCCGCGAGCGATCGCTCCACCCCACCTCCACCCGCGGGGCGATGTCGGGACGCCGCCCCTCGACGAGCGTGGACGCGTCCGGGCCACGGGGGCCCGGCCGACGACGGGAGGCCCGCGATGGGCACGGTGACCGGGGGCGAGGTCGTCCTCGTCCTGGCGGGGGCATGGGTGGCCGGCGAGGTGGCGCTGCAGGTGCGGCAGTGGCGCCGCGGCCGCGGGGGCGGCCGGGCCGAGTGGGGCAGCCTGGTCGTGCTGGTCGCGGCCGGGGTGTTCTCCGGCGTCGCGTCGGCGCCGCTCCGGGACGTCCTCGTGGTGCCGCGGGAGGTGGCGCTCGGGGTCGGGCTCGCGATCGCGGTCGCGGGCGTCGCGCTCCGGTTCTGGTCGATCCTCGTGCTCGGGCGGTTCTTCCGCGGCGTCGTCACCGTCCAGGCCGACCACGAGGTCGTGCGGGCCGGCCCGTACCGCTACCTGCGGCACCCGTCGTACCTCGGAGCGCTCGGGGGTGTCCTGGGCTTCGGGCTGACCGGCGGCAGCGTGGCCGCGGCCGTGGTCGGGACCGCGGTCGTCGGGCTCGGCGTCGCCTACCGGATCGCGGTGGAGGAGCGGGCCCTGCGCGCCGGGCTGGGCGAGGCGTACGAGCGGTACGCGGCGACCACGGGCCGGCTGCTGCCCCGGTGGCGCGCCCGCGACGTCACCGGGGCCGGACGCGGTAGCGCAGGTGCGTGACGCGCCGGTGCCCGTCCTCGCCGGGCGGGGTCTCGAGACGCCGCACGAGCTCCAGCTCGACGTGGCGGGGCGGGAGGTGGTCGAACAGCCTCCGGCCCGGCCCGAGCAGCACCGGGACGACGTGCAGCTCCATCTCGTCGAGCTCGCCCGCGCGCAGCAGCGCCCGGGCCGTGGCGGCGCCGTGGACCATGACGTCGCCGTCCCCGGCGGCGGCCCGGGCCCGCGCGGCCGCGTCGGCGACGTCGGTGGCGTAGACGACGCTGCCCGGCGGCGGGTCGTCCGGGACGTCGTGGGTCAGCACCACGATCGGGACGCCGTCGTGGTGGTCACCGCCCCAACGGCCGGCGAGCTCGTAGGTCCGCCGGCCCGCGAGGACCGCGCGGGTGGCCATCGCCTCCGCGTACACCTCCCCGCTCGGGCCGGGGTCGTTCCGCCGGTCGAGCCAGTCGAACAGCCGGAAGCCGCCGCGGCCCAGGGGGTTCTCGCGGTCGTCGGCGGGACCGGCGACGCAGCCGTCGAGCGAGATCGTCATGTCGAGCCGGATCGCCATCACCGCTCACCGCCCCGGACGCGGTAGCGCAGGAGGACCGAGGCGGGGCCGTCCGCGCTGTCGGTCAGCTCGAGCTCCACGTGGTCACCGGGCAGGTCGTCGAACAGCCGGCGCCCCTGCCCGAGCAGGACGGGCACGATCACCAGGGCCATCTCGTCGAGCACCCCGGCGCGCAGGCAGGCCTGCGCCGCCGACGCGCCGTGCAGCAGGACGTCGCGGTCGCCCGCGGCGTCCCGGGCCGCCGCCGCGGCCTCGCGCACGTCGGTCACGTGGCGGACGTTGCCGGACGCGGGCCGCGGCGTGCGGGTCAGCACGACGATCGGGACGCCGTCGTGGTGGTCGCCGCCCCAGCCGCCGGCGTGGTCGAACGTCCGCCGGCCGGTGAGCACGGCGCCGGTCGTCAGGAGGTCGGCCATGACCGCGGCCGAGACCTCGTCGTCGCTGCGGGCGGTGCTCGGGTGATCGGGGCCCTCGAAGCCCAGGGAGTCGTGGAGCCGTTCCCCGCCGACGCCGAGCCCCCGCTCCGGCCCGTCGTCGGGCCCGGCGACGAACCCGTCGAGGGACATCCACATGCACAGCACGATCCTGCTCATCGGTCTCTCCTCTCCCCTTCCACCTCGGTCAGCGCCGACGCAGCACGGACACGACCGCACCGGTCGGGATGGTCTGGACGGCCTCGAGGGCCCAGGTCGAGCGCGGCAGCGGGCCGTCGAGGAACGGCAGGCCCTCGCCGAGCACGGCGGGCACGCGGGTGATCCGCAGCTCGTCGAGCAGGTCCGCGGCGAGCAGGGCCCGGATGACGCTGACGCTGGAGAGCACGGCGGCCGTGCCGCCCTCCCCGTCGCGGAGCTCCCGCACCGTCGCCCCGAGGTCGCGCACCACGCGCGCGTTCGTCCACGTCGCCTCGTCCAGCGTCCGGGACACGACCACCTTCTCCACCGCGTCGAACCAGCGGGAGAACGCGCGGCTGCGCTCGTCGGCAGCCGGGTCGTCGGCGACCGCGGGCCAGAACCCGTGGAAGCCCTCGTAGTTGGTGCGCCCGAGGATCGCCGTGTCGACGCCGCGGTACCAGCCCGCGAAGCCCGCCGCGCACTGCTCGTGCAGGGCGGTCTCGATCAGCCAGGACATGTCGCCGTCCGGGCCGGCGGCGAAGCCGTCGAGCGAGAGGGTGATGTTGGCGCTGACGGTGCGGCTCACGGCGTCTCCTCGGGTCCGTCCGGGCCGCGCGGCCCGGTCACCCCGACGTCGATCGACGTGGCGGGTCTTGCTCGGGCGGCCCGTCGTGCGGACGGGAGAGCAGGAGGGCGCGGCTCCTCGTGCCCGATCGTCCGTGCGACCCTCACGACAGGTGGTGGATCCCGGGGCGTCCGCGGGCAACCAGCAACGCGTGAGCACCCCCACCGACACCAGCGGCTCCTTCCGGCGCCGCGGTCCCCGCTTCACCGACCGGATCGTCGCCGAGCCCGCCGGCGACGGGCAGTGGCCCGCCGAGCCGGGCCGCTACCGCCTCGTGGTCTCGCTCGCCTGCCCGTGGGCGCACCGCTCGCTGATCGTGCGCCGGCTGATGGGGCTGGAGGACGCGATCTCGCTGGCGATCGTCTCGCCGATCCAGGACGAGCGGAGCTGGAACTTCTCCCTCGACGAGGACGGCCGCGACCCGGTGCTGGGCCACCGGTACCTCGAGGAGGCCTACCTCGCGCGCGACCCGGAGGAGGGCACCGAGAACGGCGTGAGCGTGCCGGCGATCGTCGAGGAGTCGACGGGACTGCTCGTCACCAACGACTACCCGTGGATCACGATCGACCTCGGGGCCGAGTGGGCGAAGTACCAGCGGGCGGGTGCCCCGGTGCTCTACCCCGAGGGGCTGCGCGAGGAGATCGACGCGGTCAACGAGGGCGTCTTCCACGACGTCAACAACGGCGTCTACAAGGCGGGGTTCGCCACGAAGCAGGCGCGCTACGAGGAGGCCTACACCGCGCTGTTCGCCCGCCTCGACGAGCTCGACGAGCGGCTGGCGGCCCGGCGCTACCTCGTGGGCGACCACATCACCGAGGCCGACATCCGGCTGTTCACCACGCTCGTGCGCTTCGACGCCGTCTACCACGGCCACTTCAAGTGCAACCGGCAGAAGCTCGCGGAGTTCGAGCACCTCTGGCCCTACGCCCGCGACCTCTACCAGACCCCCGGGTTCGGGGACACCGTGGACTTCGACCACATCAAGCGGCACTACTACCAGGTGCACGAGAGCATCAACCCGACGCGGATCGTGCCGCTCGGGCCGGAGCCGTCGGCGTGGCTGGAGCCCCACCACCGCGAGGAGCTCGGCGGCTCCCCGTTCGGCCCGGAGGGCACCCCGCCGGAGCCGCTGGACGGCCCGCTGCGCCCGCTGCCGCCGCTGGACATGTGAGGCCGCGTCGTCCCCGCTGGCGTCCCGACGCCGTCGGGGTCCTGCTCGCGACGGCGGCGGCGACGCTCGCCCTGACGCCCGGGCTGCTGCCGCGCGACGGGGTCACCCAGGGCGTCGTGTCCGGGGTGGCGGCGGCCGTCGGCTACGGGCTCGGCGCCGGGCTGTCGGCCCTGCTGTCCGCCGCCGCGTGGCGTCCGGGGCGCCGCCTGTCGGCGGCCGTCCCCGTCGCCGCGGCGGTGGCCTTCGTCCCGGCCGTGGCCGTCGCGGCCGGGTGGCAGCGGGAGGCCGCCGCCCTGACCGGCACGGCGCCGCCGTCGACGGCGTCGTTCCTGCTGGCGGTGCCGGTGACGGCCGTGGTCGCGGCGGTCCCGGTCCTCGCGGGCCGCGGCCTGCGGGGGCTCGCCCGCGGGCTGCGGCGGCGGGGTGTGCCGGCGCCGGGGCTCGCCGTCGCTCTGGTGGTGGTGCTGCTGGTCGGGGCGGCCGGGTGGGCCGCGGTCGGGGCGGCGGAGCGCGCGTCCCGGGCGCGCGACGACGAGCCCGGGCCGGTGGACGGGCCGCCGGCTGCGGCCACGCGCTCCGGGTCGGCGGCGTCGCTGGTCCCGTGGACGACGCTCGGCCGCGACGGGCGCCGCTTCGTCGCGGGCGGTCGCCCACCGGGGCAGCTCGCGGCCGCGAGCGGGCGGCCGGCGCGCGACCCGGTCCGGGTGTACGTGGGGCTCGCGAGCGCGCCGGACCCGCGGGCCCGCGCGGCGCTCGCGGTCGCCGAGCTCGACCGCGCCGGTGGGTTCGACCGCGGCGTGCTGGCCCTCGCCACGCCGACCGGCACAGGGGCCGTCGACCCGCAGGTCCCGGACACCCTGGAGCTGGTCCGCGGCGGCGACGCCGCGACGGTCGCCGTGCAGTACGCGACGCTGCCCAGCGACCTCGACTACGCCCTCGGCGGCACCGGCGGCGTCGAGTCCACGCGGGCGCTGCTCGACGCGGTGCGCGAGCGGCTGGCCACCCGCCCGCCCGAGCGCCGGCCCCGGCTGCTGGTCTACGGGCAGAGCCTGGGCGCGCTCGGGTCGCAGGCCGCGTTCGCCTCCCTCGACGACGTCACCGCCCAGGTCGACGGGGCGCTGTGGGCGGGGCCGCCGCACGCGAGCCCGCTGTGGGCCGGGCTCGTCGCCCGGCGCGACCCGGGGTCGCCGGAGGTCCTGCCGGTGGTCGACGGCGGCCGCACGGTCCGCTTCGCCGGGCGACCCGGGGACCTCGACGGGACCCGCGCCCGGGTGGTCTACCTCCAGCACCCCTCCGACCCCGTGGTGTGGGCCTCGCCCGACCTGTTCTGGCGCCGGCCCTCGTGGCTCGCCGAGCCGCGCGGCGCCGACGTCCCGCCGAGCGTGCGCTGGTGGCCGCTCGTGACCGGCTGGCAGACCGTGGTCGACCTGGCCCGGGCGCAGTCGGTGCCGCCCGACCACGGCCACCGCTACGACGCGCTGCTCGTCGACGGCTGGGCCGCCGTCGCCGCGCCACCGGGCTGGACCGCGGCCGACACCGCCCGGGCGCGCGAGGCCTTCGGCAGGTGAGCGATCCGGGTCGTCATGACGACCCGGACCACTCACATGGCCGGAGGCCATCGTGGGGAGCCTCAGGTGTGAGTGCTCCGAAGAACGTCGCCCAGCACGTGCTCGCCCGCCTCGCCGAGTGGGGCGTGCACCGGTTCTACGGCTATCCCGGCGACGGGATCGGCGGCCTCTTCACCGCCCTGCCCGAGCGCGAGGACGCCGAGTTCGTGCAGGTCCGCCACGAGGAGACCGCCGCGTTCGCCGCCTGCGCGGACGTCAAGTACGGCGGCTCGCCGATCGGCTGCTGCGCGGTGACCGGCGGGCCGGGCGCGGTCCACGCCCTCAACGGCCTCTACGACGCGAAGCTCGACCACCAGCCGGTGGTCGCCCTGCTCGGCCACACCGCCCAGACCGCCCAGGGCGGCGGTTACTACCAGGAGGTCGACCTCGGGGCGCTGTTCTCCGACGTCGCGGGCTACCTCGCCGAGGTCAAGGACGCAAGCCAGGTGCGGCACGTCGTCGACCGCGCCTGCCGCACCGCGCTGGCCGACCGCACGGTCACGGTGATCATCCTGCCCTCCGACGTGCTCGAGCAGGACGCCGTCGTCGAGCCGCCCGACGCCCACGGCTACTACCACACCTCCGCGGTGCCCTCCTCCCACGTCACGACGCCACCCGAGGCCGCGCTCGACGCCGCGGCGGAGGTGCTCAACGCGGGGGAGAAGGTCGCGATCCTCGCCGGTGCGGGCGCGCTGGGGTCGTCGGCGGTGCTCACCGAGGTCGCCAACACCCTCGGCGCCGGGATGGCGACCGCCCTGCTGGGCAAGGGCGTCGTCGACGAGCGCTCGCCGTGGGTCACCGGCGCGATCGGGCTGCTGGGGACGACGGCGTCGTGGCACCTCATGCGCGAGTGCGACACGCTGCTGATCGTCGGCTCGACCATGCCCTACACCGAGTACTACCCGGCGCCGGGGCAGGCCCGGGCGGTGCAGATCGACGTCGACGGCGCGCGCTGCGGTATCCGCTACGACACCGAGGTCAACCTCACCGGCGACGCCGGCGCGACGCTCGCCGCCCTGCTGCCCCGGCTGCGCGGGCACGACCCTTCGTGGCGCGCCCAGGTCGAGCGCTGGACCTCCGCCTGGGACGACTACTCCCGCCAGCGGGCCCACGCCCACACCAGCGCGCTGAACCCCGAGCTCGTGGTGCGCGAGCTGTCCGACCGGCTGCCCGACGACGCCCTGCTCGCCGTCGACTGCGGCACCGCGACGTCCTGGTACGCCCGCGACGTCACGCTGCACGGGTCCCAGTACGGGACGCTGTCGGGGACGCTGCTGTCGATGGGCGGCGGCATGCCCTACGCGATCGCGGCGAAGAACGCCCACCCCGACCGGCCCGTGGTCGCGCTGATCGGTGACGGGGCGATGCAGATGAACGGCGTCAACGAGCTCATCACCGTGGCGCGCTACCGGCACCGGTGGTCCGATCCCCGCTTCGTCGTGCTCGTGCTGAGCAACGACGACCTGTCCTACGTCTCCTGGGAGACCCGCGGGATGCTCGGCGAGGCGCCCGACCCGCAGTCCCAGGCGATCCCGGACGTGCCCTACGCGCAGTGGGCGATGCTGCTGGGCCTCGACGGGATCGAGCTGCGCGAGCGCGAGCACATCGGCGCCGTGTGGGACCGCGCGCTTGCGGCCGACCGGCCGTTCGTGGTCGACGCCAAGGTCGACAAGGACGTCCCCCTGGTGCCGCCGCACGTCACGATCCAGCAGGCCCTCAACACCGCCCGCTCGCAGCTCTCCGGGGACACCGACGTCCTCGACATCATCGCCAACGGCATCAAGGAGACCGTCGGCGCCAAGGCCCGCTCGGTGCTGGGGCTGCCGCCACAGGAGTGATCTGTCCCCGGACGGGGGAAACGTTCCGCCATGGCTGCGCGGGGCAAGGCGTTCATGGCGTCGCTCTCGGGGACGTCGCTGGAGTACTACGACTTCGCCGTCTACGGCACGGCGTCGGCGCTGGTGTTCCCCCAGCTGTTCTTCCCGGGCAACGACCCGCTGACCGGGCTGCTGCTGGCGTTCACGACCTTCGCGGTCGGGTACGTGTCGCGCCCGGTCGGCGGGTTCGTGTTCGGCCGGCTCGGGGACACGCTCGGGCGCAAGCGCGTCCTGGTGACGACGCTGCTGCTCATCGGGGCGGCCACCGTGCTCATCGGCCTGCTGCCCACCTACGCGACGATCGGCGTCACCGCGCCGATCGCGCTGGTGCTCCTGCGGTTCGCGCAGGGCGTCGGGGTCGGCGGCGAGTGGGGGAGCGCGGTGCTGCTCTCCGGCGAGTTCGGCGATCCCCGGCGTCGCGGGTTCTGGTCGTCGGCCGCCCAGATCGGCCCGCCGGCGGGCAACCTGCTCGCCAACGGCGTCTTCGCCGTCCTGGCCGCCGCCCTGACCACCGACCAGCTGCTGTCCTGGGGCTGGCGCGTCGCGTTCCTGCTCTCGGCGCTGCTCGTGGCCTTCGGCCTGTGGATCCGGCTGACGCTCGAGGACACCCCGGTGTTCCGGGCGCTGCAGGAGACGGGCTCGACGTCGGCGACCCCGATCCGCGAGGTGCTGCGCACCCAGCCGCGTGGCCTGGTCGCCGCGATCCTCTCCCGCCTCGGCCCGGACGTCGCCTACTCGCTGCTGACCGTCTTCGTGCTCTCGTACGCGACGCGCAGCGGTGGCTTCGGCCGGGCCGAGGTGCTCTCGGCGGTGCTCGTCGGCTCGGCGCTGCAGCTCGGTCTCGTGCCCGCGTTCGGGGCGCTGTCCGACCGGTGGAACCGGCGGCTGGTCTCGCTCGTCGCGGTCGTCGGCATCGGGGTCTGGGTGTTCGTGCTGTTCCCGGCGGCAGCGTCCGGCTCGTTCGGGCTGCTCCTGCTCGGTGTCGTCGTCGGGCTGGCGCTGCACGCGATGGCGTACGGGCCGCAGGCCGCGTTCATCACCGAGCAGTTCTCCCCGCGGCTGCGCTCCACCGGCTCCTCGCTGGGCTACACCGTCGCGGGCGTCCTCGGCGGCGCGCTGGCGCCGCTGCTGCTGACCTCGCTGCAGGCCGACCTCGGCTGGGCCGCCGCGGCCGTCTACGTCGCGGTCGCCTGCGTGCTCTCGGCCGTCGGGCTCGCCCTGGGCCGCGACCACGACCCCCGCGAGGACGAGGAGCTGGCCGCGGCGGCCCCGGCGGCCCGCACGCAGACCGGCCCGTAGGGTCGCCGCCATGGCGGTCACCGTGGACAACACCGACGACCTGACCCGCGCGCCCGGCGCGTCGGTCACCCCCGACACCAAGCCGAACGACCTCGACATCACCGACCTCGTCGTCGGCGGCGGCACCGAGGCGGGCCCCCGCGACACCGTGCAGGTGCAGTACGAGGGCCGGCTGGTCTCGAACTCCACCGAGTTCGACTCGTCGTGGAGCCGCGGCGGCACGCCGGTCGAGTTCCCGCTCGGCCAGGTCATCGACGGCTTCAAGCTCGGGATCTCGGGCATGCGCGAGGGCGGCCGGCGCGTGCTCGTCGTCCCGCCGCACCAGGGCTACGGCCCGCAGGGCGCGGGCGGCGTCATCCCGCCGAACGCCCACCTCGTCTTCGTCGTCGACCTCGTGAAGGTCAACTGACCCCTCTCCCGACCAGCTCGGCGAGCAGGGCCGCCGCCCGCCGCGCGCCGTCGTCCGCCACGGGGACGGGTCGTGCGGGCCGGGCGAGCAGCTCGGCCACGGCCTCCGCGAGCGCCTCGGGCGTCGCGTCGGCGTACTCCATCCGCCGGCCGGCTCCGAGGCGCGCGAGCCGGTGGGGGACGTGGACCTGCTGCTCGAAGTGGTGGGCCAGCGGCACGTAGACGAACGGCCGGCCCGCGCACGCGAGCTCCATGGTCGTCGTCAGCCCGCCCTGCACGACGGCGACGTCGCACGCGGCCACCTCGCGCTCGAGGTCGGGGACGTGCCCGCGCACCTCGACCCCCGCCGGCACGCGCAGCGACGCCGGGTCGATCCGCGGCCCGGCGACGGCCACCATCCGCAGCCCGGGCACCGCCCGGACGAGCAGGGGACGGGCCGCCGCGACGCGCTCGAGCAGCGCCCGCCCGACGCCCGAGCCGCCGACGGCGACCAGGCACACCCGCTCGTCCGGGCGCCACCCGAGCTCGGCACGCAGCTCCTCCCGGTCCCGCGGCGGGCCGCCCGTCGCGACCCAGCCGCTGAAGGCGAAGTGCTCGCGGGTCCAGTCCCGCACCGTCGGCAGCCCCGGCCCGAGGGGCTCGGTGGCGAGGTCCTCGGGGTCGCCGACGAACACCGACCGGTCGCGCAGCCGCGGGTACCGGGCGACGTGCTCGACCATCTCGGCGTTGTAGTCGGCGGTCAGGACCGCCTCCTCGGCGCCCCCGTCGGGCATCGGCAGCCAGCCCACGACGTCCGTGAGCCACGCGAAGGGCGCCCGCTTGAGCTCCGGGTTCTCGTGCAGGAAGTGGTCGATCTCCCAGCCCTCGTCGGCGACCACGAGGTCGTGCTGCCCGGCCTCCACGACGTCGGCGAACACGTGGAAATTGGCGACGAGGATCTCGTCCATCCGCCGGATCGCGTGGAAGGCGTGCAGGTCGTGCTCGCCGGCCTCGGCCTCGATGTGGGCACTCTCCGACGCCAGCAGCGCGCTCGCGGGGTGCACCCGTTCCCCCGCGCGCGCGAGCACCTCGGTGACCGGGTGCTGGGCGAGCCAGTCGATCTCCAGATCGGGCCGCAGCGCCCTGAGCTCCCGGGCGATCGCGACGTCGCGCCGGGCGTGGCCGAGACCGATCGGCGAGCTGACGAGCAGCACCCGGGGCGAGCGGTGCCACCCCGGTGTCCAGGTCGTGCGTCGGGGACGCCGCCCCGACAGCGAGCGCGCGAAGTCCCGCAGGAGCAGGTTGACCCGCACCGGCTCCCGCACGGGCGGGGCGTGGCCGCCGCCGGGGATCGTCACCAGCGACCCGCCCGTGCGGTCCGCGACGGCGACACCGGCGCCGTACGGGGTGATCCGGTCCTCGTCGCCGTGGACGACCAGGACGGGGCAGCGCACGGCCCGGCAGATCATCTCCGCGTCGGCGTCGGTGAGCTCGTCGACGCCGGGCACGGTGTCGGCCAGCGTCTCCGGGTCGGTCTCCATGCCCCAGCCGACGAGGTCCTCCCACTGCTTGGTCGAGTGGGGCTCGTGGACGACGTTGCTCATGAAGAACTCGACCCAGCCCCGGAAGTCGGCCTTCCAGTAGTGGCGGTTGGCCTTCTCCCAGCCCTCGTGGGTCTCGCGCACCTCGCCGAAGCCGGGCGGCAGCGGCCACGGGAGCGCGGTGCCGATCGCGACGACACCGAGGACGCGGTCGGGGTGCCAGGCGGCGAGCTGCAACGCCCGCCGCGCCCCCAGGGACAGCCCGACCGCGACGGCCCGGGCGGTGCCGGTGGCGTCGAGGACGTCCACGACGTCCGCGACCGCCTCCGGGTCCCGGTAGGCGTCCGCGCCGCGCGGGCGGTCGGACGCGCCGTTGCCGCGCCCCTCGACGGTGATCACCCGGAACTCCCGGGCGAGGAACGGCACCTGGGCCTTCCACTGGCGCATGTGCACGATCGCCCACGAGGTCAGCAGCACGATCGTCGGGGACGCCGGGGGCCCCTCGAACACCTCGTACCCGACGCGGACCCCGTCACGGGTGATCCTGCCGACCTCGTCGGGCTCCCGTGCGCGCATCTCAGGGCCGGATCTCGTACACGTCGTTGAGCGGCGTGCCGGCCACGCGGCGGAACCGGGTGAACCCGGCGTCGGTCGCCACCTGGCGCAGCGCGGCCGGGCCGGCCTGGGCGCCCAGGCTGTAGCCGCCCTCCTGCGACCGGGCCGCCGGGACGCAGCACAGCGTCGAGGCGCCGTAGAACAGGCGGCCGACGGGGTTGAGGTTCGCCGCGACCGAGTCGCCGGCCAGCGGCTCCACCATCAGCCACGTGCCGTCAGGACCGAGCGCCGCGCGGATGCGGCGGGCCGCCCCGAGCGGGTCGCCCATGTCGTGCACGCAGTCGAAGGTGGTGACCAGGTCGTAGCCGGTGCCCGTGAACGTCTGGGCGCTCGCGACCTCGAACGTCGTGCGCTCGGAGACGCCGGCGTCGGCGGCGCGCTTGCGGGCGATCTCGATCGACGGCTCGTGGTAGTCCGAGCCCGCGATGCTCGAGGCGGGGTAGGCCTCCGCCATCAGCACGGTCGTGGCGCCGTGCCCGCACCCGACGTCGGCGACGCGGGCGCCGCGCTCCAGCTTGGCGACGACCCCGTCGAGCGCCGGGAGCCACTCGGCGAGCAGGTGGGCGATGTAGCCCGCGCGGAAGAACGACTCGCACCCGAGGAAGACGTCCTCGTGGTGCTCGTGCCAGCCCACGCCGGCCCCGGACCGGAACGCCTCCGCGATCGTCGGCTCGGCGCGGAGGATCCCGGTGGCCAGGACGAAGGCGCCGGGGACGTAGAGCGGGCCGTCCGGGTCGGTGAGCGCGAAGGCCTGCTCCTCGGACAGCGAGTAGACGCCGTCGTCGTACTGCACGTACCCGCCGGCGGCCTGGCCGGCCAGCCACTCCGCGACGTAGCGCGGGGTGGTGTCGGTCCGTGCCGCGAGCTCCTCGGGCGTCGCCGGCCCCTCGGCCAGGGCCCGGTACAGGCCGAGCCGGTGCCCCAGCACGACGCTGCCGGCGGCGAACGTCGCCCCGACGTCGGCCACGGCCTTCCCGACGAACTCCATCACCTTGTCCATGTCCACCGCCATCGCGCGGCCCTCCTCGGTCACCGGGTTGCCCGGGCCGTCGGCCCGGTCCCGGTCACGGTCGACCCCGCCGTTGCGCGGCCGTTGCGCGCGCACTGCGGCGGCCCGAGCCGCGCGACCAGGTGCTCCCAGCCGTGGGCCTGGGCCGCGACGAGCAGCGGGTCGAGCACCTCCTGCGCCCGGTCGGCCCGCCCGTGGCGGCGCCACGCGTCGGCCACGGCCGTGTAGACGTCGGCGCCGAGCACCCACGCCCCGCCCGGGGGCGCGTCGACCCCGGCCAGCAGCCGGTCGGCCTCGGCCAGCGCCGGGCCGGGCTCCTCGCCGAGGGCGGCGCCCGCCGCCGCGGGCGGCGCGGGGCACCGCACCCGGCAGGCCGTCGCACCGGCGTCGCCGACCACCGCGAGCCCGCGCGCCGCGACCGCCCGGGCCTCGGTGACCTCGCCCCGCTCGAGCAGCGTCGACGCCAGGAGTGAGCACGCGGTCGGCGTCCACCACCGGTGCCCGGTGGCCCCGCTGCGCTCCACCGCGCGCCGGCCCAGCACCACCGCCTCGTCGAGGTCGCCCTCCAGGCGCGCGACCCAGCCGAGGTGGGCGTGGAACCAGACGTCGTGACCCCCGAACCCGCTCTGCGCGGTGGCGGCGATCGCCTCCGCGATGCGCGCGCGGGCCTCCGCCCACCGGCCCGCGGCCAGCGCGGGGAACGAGCCCTCGAACAGCGCCCACTGCAGCAACGTGCGCGACCGCAGCCGGCGGGCGAGCGCCTCCATCTCGTCGACGACCTCGGCGAGGTCGGCGACGGCCCCGAGGTAGGCGTGCGCGGTCTTGAGCCCGTCGAGCCCGGCGAGCAGGGCACGGTCGCCGGCGCCGCGGCCCGCCGCCACCGCCCGGTGGCCCTGGTCGAGCGCCTCGGCGAACCGCAGGTCGTTCGTTGCGAGGACGGCGAGGCGGGCCCGCAGGTCGGCCTCGGCGCCGCGGTCCCCGAGGGTGCTCGCGCGCCGCAGACCGGTGCGCAGGTGGGCGAGGCAGTCGGCGGGCGGGACACCGAGCGCAATGGCCACGTCGCCGCCGAGCTGGCGGCGGACCAGCATCTCCAGCCGCCGGTCACCGGCCTCGTGCGCGGCCTCGGCGGCCCGGCCCAGGTCGCTCCACGCCTCCCGGTGGCGCTCGAGGCCCTCGCGGGCACGGGCCCGCGCGAGCAGCACTCGGCCGGTGATCTCCAGGTCGTCGACGCGCTCGGCCGCGGCGAGGGCGCGGTCGTGCAGCGCGGCCGCGTCGCCCATGGCCCCGCGCTCGGCGGCCGCGTCCCCGGCGAGGAGCAGTGCCCGGGCGGCCCGCGGCCAGTCCTGCGCGGCCGCCGCGTGCTCGCCGGCGGCTTCCGGGGTGGCCGCGAGCAGGTCGGCCGCGCGCCGGTGGTGCCGGCGGCGCAGCGGCGCCGGGGTCGTCGCGTGCAGCACCTCGTGGACGAGGTCGTTGGCGAACTCGTAGCCCGCGTCGGTGGCGACGAGCAGCCGGGCCTCCACGGCCCGCCCGCAGCGCCGGCCCACCTCGGGCACGGGCAGCTCGAGCAGGCCCGCGGCGACCTCGAGATCGACCGTCGCGCCGAGCACGGCCCCGGCGCGCAACAGCTCCTCGACCTCGGGCCCGAGCCGGCGGACCCGGGCGAGCACGGCCGCCTGCAACGTCTCCGGGACCCCGGTCGCGCCCGCGGCCAGCCCGCGCAGCGTCTCGACGACGAACAGCGGGTGCCCGCGGGTGCGCCGGTGGATCGCCGCCCCGAGCTCGGCCCGCCCCGCCCGGTCCGCGAGCGTGGTCACCGCGGCGGCGTCGAGCGGCCCGAGGTCGAGCCGGGTGCCGGCGCCGTCGAGGTGCTCGAGCGCCGCCGCGCCCTCCTCGGCGCGCACGGTCGCCAGCACGAGGACCCGCGCGCCCGCAGCGCGCCGCGCGAGGTAGCCGAGCAGCTCGACGGTGGCGAGGCCGGCGTTGTGCAGGTCGTCGAGCACGAGCAGCAGGGGTGCGTCGGTGGTGACGTCGGCGAGCAGCGCGGCGAGTCCGGCGAACACCTGGCGCGGGTCGGGACGGTCGGGCGGGGAGTCCGCCGCCCCGAAGAGGCCGGCGAGCACGCGGTCCCGCTCGGCCGGCGGCGGGACGGGCGGCGCGGCCACCAACGGGCCGAGCGCGTCGACGACGGGCTGCAGGAACAGCGAGCGCTCGGCGCCGTGGCAGCGCGCCGACGCGACGCGGCCACCGGTGGCCGTCGCGAGCGCGGTGAGCTCCTCGGCGAGCCGGGTCTTGCCGATGCCGGCCTCGCCCGCGATCAGGACGAGCTCGGGGCGTCCGCGGGCCGCGGCCTCCCAGTGCCCGACCAGGGCGGCGAGCTCATCGGCCCGCCCGACGCAGCGCGGCCGCGACGGCGCGCGCACCGGCGGCGCGTCCTCGGGCTCCGGCGGGCGCTCCCGCAGCAGGGCGAGGTGGTCCTCCCGGGTCCGCGGGTCCGGCTCGACGCCGAGCTCGTCGGCGAGGTCGGCGCGCAGCCGGTGGTAGAGCTCGACGGCGCGGGCGGGCTCGCCCGCGAGCCGGTGGGCCCGCATGAGCAGGCGGTGCGCCGGCTCGTCGAACCGGTCGGCGGCCACGGCCTCCCCGGCGACCCGGCGGGCGCGGTCCGCGTCGCCCGTCGCGAGCGCCGCGCGGGCCTCGGTGTGGCGCGCCCGCCGCACGAGGCCGTGCCACTCGTCGCGGGCCGTGGCCACCCACGGTCCGTCGGCCTCGTCGGGCAGCGGCTCGCCGGTGCCCAGCAGCGTCCGGGCGCGGCCCGCGGCGCTGGCCGCCAGGCCCGGCGCCCCGCCCGCGAGCCGCCGCTCGGCCTCGTCGAGCAGGCGCCCGGCCTCGTCGAGGTCGACGGTGACGTCGGGCGGGTCGCCGAGCCGGTAGCCCGCGCGGTCGCCCAGGAGCAGCCCGGGCGCGAGCCGCCCCCGCAGGCGGCTGACGAGCGTCGCCACCCCGGCGGCGGGACGGCGGGGGCCGTCGCCGCGCCACAGCTCCTCGGCCAGCTGCTCGCCGGTGAGCACCGCGGGGCGGCGGGCGGCCAGCAGCGCGAGGAGGCGACGCTCCTTCGGGCTCCCGATGCGCAGCGTCTCGGGCGGGGAGCCCCGCTCGACGCGCAGCGGACCGGCGAGCCGGACCGTGACGCCCATCACCACACTATGCGACGGGCGACCTCACCGCGGCAAATCCGTGCCCGCCCGAACGGAGCACCGTTGCTGACGCTGCGTGGTCAGGGCTCGAACGACATCGGCTGGCCGGTCGCCTCGAGCACCGACATCCACAGGTCGCCGTCGGGGTCCACCTGGTTGCGGTGCGAGGTGATCAGCGGCATCGGGACGTGCACGAACCGGCGTCGCCACCGCACGACGACGGTCTCGGTGCGCCCGGCCATGCCCGCGTGCACCGCGGCGTGGGCCAGGCGCACGCAGTAGACGCTGTCGTAGGCGTTCGCGGGCACGCTGCGGATCGCGTAGCTCGGGTCGAGGTAGCGCACGGTCGGCGGCAGGTCCACCGAGGTCAGGTGCTCGGTGAGCCGCTCCTTGAGGAAGAGCCCGATGTCGCCGAGCTTTGTGTTGCCCGAGGCGTCGGTGGTCTCGCCCTCCTGCTCGAGGAGGTCCTGCCCCGCGCCCTCGGCGACCACCACGACGACCTGGCCGTGGCGGCGCACGTGGTCCTCGACGCGGCGCAGCACCCCGTTCGGCCCGTCGAGCACGAACGGCACCTCGGGGATCAGCACGAAGTCCGCGTCGTTGTTCGACAGCGCCGCGTAGCAGGCGATGAAGCCCGAGTGCCGGCCCATCAGCTTGACGATGCCGACGCCGTTCTCGGCGGCCTGGGACTCGATGAACACCGACGCGATGAACGCCGTGGCCTGCGCGAACGCCGTCTGGAACCCGAAGCTCTGGTCGGTGTAGGGCAGGTCGTTGTCGATCGTCTTCGGGATGCCGATCACCGCGATGTCGAGCCCGCGCGCGTCGATCTCCCGGGTGATGCGCATCGCGCCGCGCATGCTGCCGTCGCCGCCGACGACGAACAGGACGTCGATCCCCCGCTCGACGAGGGTGTCCACCATCTCCTCGGGGTCCTGGTCGCCCCGGGAGCTGCCGAGGATCGTGCCGCCGTCGTTGTTGATGTCGCGGACGGCGTCGAGGTCGAGCTCCACCACGCGCTCGCGGTGCTGCGACGTCAGGCCGGCGAAGCCGTTGCGGAAGCCGTAGATGTGCGCGACCCGGTAGTGCTCGGTGAGCTCCTGGACGATCCCGCGGATGACGTCGTTGAGCCCGGGGCAGAGCCCGCCGCAGGTCACGATGCCGACGCTCGTCGCGTCCGGGTCGAAGTAGATCCGTCGCCGCGGGCCGGCCGCCTCGAGGCTGGGCAGCGCCTCGATCGGCACGCCGCGGGAGAGCAGCACCGACACCGTGTCGTCGACGAGCACGCGGTCGTCCTCGTGCACGTAGTGGGGTGAGGTGCGCTTGGACGCCAGCACCTCGGCGAACGGGGAGTCGTACCGGCAGTCACCGAGACTGCGCACGCGCAGGTCGTCGAGCTCGAGCGTCACGGCGGACCCTCCAGGGTCGTCGGGTCTCCTCGACCGGTTCGCGACGCTGCGGGTGGCCGGCTACGGCATCGGTCACGATAACCGAGCGTGCGGCCGCGCCCACCCCTACAGCGCGCCTGCTCCCAGATCATCCACCCGCCGGAGGACACCCCATGGCCGAGGACATCGTCGTCACGCGCACCGTCGAGGCGCCGCCCGAGAGGGTGTGGGACCTCGTCGGGGACCCGGCGCGGATCGGCGCCATCTCGCCGGAGTGCCACCGCGTCGACTGGCTCGGCGGGGCCACCGGGCCGGCGCCGGGGGCCAAGTTCAAGGGCCACAACCGCAAGGGCCTGATGCGCTGGTCGACGACGGGGACGGTCGTCGACTACGCGCCGCAGCGCGAGATCACCTGGGACGTCGACCTGCTCGGCCAGCCGGTGGCGCGCTGGGGCTTCCGCCTCACGCCCGCGGACGGCGGGCACACCCGCGTCGAGCAGTTCTGGCACGACCGCCGCAGCCCGCTCGCCAACGTCGTCGGGCGCGCCCGGGCCTGGGACGTCCCGGCGGCCAACCGCCGCGGCATGGAGCAGACCCTGGACGCGGTGCGGCGCAAGGCCGAGCAGGGATAGATCAGTCGAGCGCGGCCACGCCCGCGAAGCCGGAGAGCTGGAGCACCCGCCGGGTCAGCGAGCCCGGCGGGACGTCCACGGCCAGGTCGATCTGCAGCACCTCGAGCCGTGCGGCCAGTGCGAACAGCACGCGCAGCCCCGCCGAGTCGAGGTACTGCAGGCCGCCGAGCCCGAGCGTCACCGAGGTCGTCTCGTTCGGGATCGCGGCGCTGAGCTGCTCCTCGACGGTCTCGGCGTTCTCGAGGTCGACCTCCCCGGCGATGTCGATCCGCACGGTGGACCCGTCGGGGTGGACGACGACGTTCGCGGTGGTCACGACCCCTCCTGCGCGAGGTGGCGGGTGAAGGTGACGGTGGTGCCGCCGGCTCCCGCCACCACGTCCACGTGGTCGCTGCAGCGCTGGATCAGCGACGTCCCCCGCCCGCGGTTGTGCCCGCGGGCCGAGCGCCAGCGCCCGTTGTCGCGCACCACGGTGACCACGGCGCCGTCCCGCAGCTCCATCTGCAGCGACAGCGTGCCGCCCGCCGGCCCGTACGCGTGCTCGATGACGTTGGAGCACGCCTCCCCGACGGCGACGAGGACGTCGGCGGCGTCGTCGGGCGACGCCCCGACCGCGCCGAGCCAGCGCCGCACCGCCGAGCGGATGTCGGCGAGCGTGCGCGGGACGGCCGGCACGACGATGTTCAGCGGTACGACGTCCGGCGTGCCGAGACGGCGCACCACGAGCATGGCCACGTCGTCGCCGACGGCGGTGGCGCCGACCAGGTCGTGCAGCACCCGTGCGCACACCGCGTCCCCGTCGTCGACGGTGACCGCGCCGCACAGCGCGTCCAGCCCGGCGTCGAGCGGCTGGCCCCGGCGCTCGACGAGACCGTCGGTGTAGAGGAAGAGCAGCGACCCCGCGGGCAGGTCGATCACCGTCGTGCGCCGCGGCGGGCCCACCGAGACGCCCACGGGCAGGTCGACGGGCACGTTGAGCAGCGCCGCCCCCTCGTCGGGCACGGCGAGCAGCGGCGGGAGGTGCCCGGCCGTCGAGAGCGACACGCGGTCGAGCGAGGGCTCGACGATCGCGTAGAGGACCGTGGCCATGACGCCGTCCTCGAAGTGCTGGACGTTGCCGTCGAGGCGTTCGAGGACCTCGGCCGGGTCGTCCTCCTCGAGCGCGAACGCGCGCAGGGCGCTGCGCAGCCGGCCCATGATCACGGCCGCCTGCAGGCCGCGCCCGACCACGTCGCCGATGACGATGCCGATGCGGCCCGACGGGAGGGTGAAGACGTCGTACCAGTCGCCGCCCAGGCCGCCGGCCTCGCCGGGGATGTAGCGGGCCGCGAACTCGATGCCGCTGACCCGCGGCAGCGCGCCGGGCATGAGGCTGCGCTGCAGTGCGGAGGCGGCGGCGCGGTCGAGGTCGGACAGGTGGGTGCGCGTGACGAGCGCGATCCGGTCCGCGGCGGTCTGGAGCAGCTCGGCGTCGTCGTTCGTGAACAGGCGGGGCCGCAGCGTCCCGACGTGCAGCACGCCCAGCACCCCACCCTCGGCGACCAGCGGCACCCCCACCAGCGAGCGGACGTCCTTCTCGCGCAGGATCGGGTTGAGGACGTTCGAGTGGTCGACCTCGTCGACGAACACCGCACGGCGCTCCGCGGCGATGCGCCCGGCGAAGCCCTTCCCCACGGGGATGCGGACCCCCTGGCGCACCTCCTCCTCGATCCCGCGCGCGGCGGTGGCCACGAGGTTGGCGCCCGACGGGTCCAGCAGCAGCACCGCCGCGGTGTCCGCCTCCAGGAGCAGGCACACGCGGTCGAGGAGCTCGGTGAGCAGCTCCTCGAGGCCCAGGTGCGCCAGCGCGGTGTCGGTGATCTGCTCGATCCGGCGCAGCCGGTCCTCGTCCGTGACGGGACTGGCGGCCATGCGCCACACAGTAGGTGCCGCCCCCGGCCCGGGGAACGGGGCCGTGAGGGGGAGGGTGTCGGCCTCCCGGGCTAGCGTGGCGGGCGTGCGACTGGCGACGTGGAACGTGAACTCGGCCAAGGCCCGCGAGCCCCGCCTGCTCGGGTGGCTCGACGAGCGCGCGCCGGACGTGGTCTGCCTGCAGGAGACCAAGCTGTCCGACGAGGCGTTCGCCGAGAGCTTCGGCGCCCCGCTCGCCGAGCGCGGCTACGCGGTCGCCCACCACGGCGAGGGTCGCTGGAACGGCGTCGCGCTCCTGTCCCGCGTCGGGCTCGACGACGTCGAGGAGGGGCTGCCAAGCGGGCCGGGCTACCCGCACCAGGAGGCCCGCGCGGTCACCGCGACCTGCGGGGGCCTGCGCGTGACGTCGGTGTACGTGCCCAACGGTCGCGACCCGGCCGACCCGCACTACGCCTACAAGCTCGAGTGGCTCGCGGCGCTGCGCGAGCGGGTCGAGGCCGCCGGCGCCGACAGCTCGGTGGTCGCCGGCGACTTCAACATCGCCCCGGCCGACCCCGACGTCTACTCCGTCGAGGCGTTCGCGGAGTCGACCCACGTCACCCCGCCGGAGCGCGAGGCCCTCGCGGCCCTGCTCAAGACCGGGCTGCACGACGTCACGCGCGAGCGGTGGCCCGACGAGCGGGTGTTCACCTACTGGGACTACCGGGGTGGCGCCTTCCACCAGGACCGCGGCATGCGCATCGACCTCGTGCTCGCCGGCGAGCCGGTGGCCCGGCGCCGGGCCGCGGTGTGGGTCGACCGCCAGGCCCGCAAGGGCACCGGCCCGTCCGACCACGCGCCGGTGATCCTCGACCTCGACGATGCCCCCGACGGCGACCTCGGCCCGGTCGTCCCCCCACCGTCGCTCGGCGCGAAGAAGGCCCCGCGCAAGAAGTCCTGACTCAGCTCGGGGTCCGCGCCGGCGTCCGGGCCCACTGCTCGAGGGTGGTCGGGGTCGTCGTCGCCGCGCTGCGTCCCGTGCGGCTCTGCGCGTCGCCGCGGTTGAACGCGGCGAACATCGCGAGCTGCTCCTCGACGACGTCGGCGGGCAGGCCCGCCCCGACCAGCGCCGCCCGCACCTCGCCGTCGGGTGCGCGCTCGTAGCGCGACGGGATCCCGAGCACCTCCCCGAGCCGCGCGGTCGCGTCGCGCATCGTGAGGTCCTCGGGGCCGTGCAGCTCGCGCACGCCGGAGGCGGCCGTGTCCAGCAGGGCGCCGGCCGCCGCGTCGCCGATGTCGGCGGTGGCGAGCATCGGGAGCGCGACGTCGGGGTCGATCGTGTCGCGGTAGACGCCCGTCGCCCGCATCTGGGGGAGCACGGGGAGGAACGACTCGAAGAACACGCCGGGGCGCAGCACCGTCACCGCCGCGTCGAGCGCCGCGAGCCGCTGCTCCTGCTCGTACAGCGTCTCGAGGAAGCCGGTGCCGTGCTCGACGTCGGCGCCCAGCGCGCTCAGCGCCACCACCCGCGGCACCCCGGCGTCGCCGAGCGCCGCGGCGATCGCCGTCCCGACCTGCTCCTGCTGCGGGCGATAGCCGGCGGCGGCCAGGTCGAGGGGCATGAGGACGTAGGCCGCCTCGGCGCCGCGGAAGGCCTCGGCCAGGAACGATCGGTCGGTGATGTCACCGACGACCGGCTCCGCGCCGTGCCCGACGGCGTCGGCCAGCCGGGCGGCGTCACGCCCGACGGCCCGCGTCGGCTCCCCGGCCGCGCGCAGCCGGCGGACGACCCGGCCGCCGGTGTTCCCGCCGGCTCCCAGAACAGTGATCATGATGGCGTCTCCTCGACGTGGCTCGATCGGCTGCGTCCGAGCCTGCGGCCGGGGATCCGGACGAACCATCGTCGTGACGCCGGGCTTCTTGCCCGATCGTCCACCGTGGCGGAGGGTGGCTGCCGTGACCGTGCTCCAGCCGCCGTGGACTCCTCGGGACGCCGTCGGCGAGGCGTTGCACTTCCTGCGGATGAGCGGGACGTTCTACTGCTCGTCCGACCTGCGCGCCCCCTGGGGCCTGATGCTGCCCGCGGGCCCGAGCTGCCTGTGGTTCCACGTCGTCACGTCGGGCTCGGCGACGGTCGTGGTGGGCGACGACGAGGTGACGCTCTCGACGTCCGACGTGGTGCTGCTCCCGCGCGGGGAGGGGCACGAGCTGCGCTCCACCGATCCGCCGCCCCGGACGCCCTCGCCGAACGTCGTGACGCTCCCGCAGACCCGGTCCGGGGACCGCTACGCCGCGATCACCCACGGCGGCGACGGCGCGCCCACGACCATGATCTGCGGCGCGGTCCGGTTCGAGCACCCGATGGCCGAGCGGCTGGTCGCGCTGATGCCCGACATCGTCCACATCCCGGTCTCGCCCCTGACCGCGCGCCTGCACGACACCCTCCGGCTCATGGCGCTCGAGGTGGAGGAGACCCGCCCCGGCGGCGAGGCCGTGATCACCCGGCTCGCCGACGTGCTCGTCGTCCAGGTGCTGCGGGCCTGGCTCGCCCACGACCCGGCCGCGCGCAGCGGCTGGCTCGGCGCCCTCGCCGACCCCGACATCGGCCGCGCCCTCGCGCTCGTCCACGCCGACCCGGCCCGCGACTGGTCGGTCGCCGGCCTGGCCCGCGAGCTGGCGCTCTCCCGCTCGACCTTCGCGGCCCGCTTCACGGCGCTCGTCGGCGAGCCCGTCATGGCCTACGTGACGCGATGGCGGATGCTCGTCGCCCTCGACCGCCTGCGCACCGAGGACATCACCGTCGCCGCCGTGGCCTCCGCGCTGGGCTACCGCTCCGAGGCCGCCTTCAGCCGCGCCTTCCGCCGCGTCGTCGGCAGCCCGCCCGGCGCCGTCCGCGCCCGGGCGCGGGACGAGGAGACGGTGCTGCTCGGGGCGTGAGCTGGTGCGGGCGCCCCACGGAGTCGAGAGCGGTCCGCTCGAACCGTGTCCTGAGGACACGGGTCGAGCTCCGCCGTTCCGGCCCCGCGGCACGCCCGGAGACGTGACCCTGGCCGCGTGGACCGTGAGCAGCGGGCGGCCGAGGTGGAGGACGCCACCGACGAGCTGCTCGCGCTGCTCCTCGACGAGCTCGGTCCGATCGTGCAGTGGTACCGCGACGAGGTCGCGCGGCGCCTGCGGCTCTCGCCGACCGAGCTGCTCTGCCTCGACGTCTGCCGGCGGTGGGGGCCGATCTCCAGCGGGCGGATCGGCGAGCGGCTCGGGCTGACGCGCAGCGCCGTCGCGAAGCTGCTGCGTCGGCTGGAGACCGAGGGGCACGTCGTCCGCGAGATCGGGCGGGACCACGAGCAGGCCATCGAGGTGCGGCTGAGGCCGCACGCGCGGCGCGACCAGGTCCTGGAGGACCTGCGGGAGGACCTGCGGCGATCGGTGCGGGAGGTCGTCGCGGACCAGGAGCTCCGGGCCGCCCGGCACGCCCTCGCCGCGGGGGTGCTCGCCGGCCTCGGTCAGGCGGTGTTCCGCCACGCGCGGGTCCTCGCGGACGCGGCGATCGAACGCCGTCTCCGCACCGAGCGACGAGCGCGGCGCGAGGCCGAGGAGTCGCCGATCCCGTGGTGGGCCCGCTAGGTGGCGCTCATCGGGCCCGCGGCGGTGACGTGCACGGCGGCGGCGCCGAGCTCGTCGGAGGCGTCGAGGTCGACGTCGGCGCTGATGGCCCAGTCGTGGTCGCCCTCGGGGTCGTCGAGGACCTGGCGGACGTGCCAGACGCGGCCGTCCACCGTCACGCGGAAGAACGCCGGCCCGCGGGCGTCGGGGCCGGCGGCGAGCTCGTCGTACTCGGCGAAGTAGCCCTCGATCGCGTCGGTCCAGAACGCGGCGTCCGGTCCGTCCTCGGACAGGTCCGCCAGGTCGGCGGGGGAGCGGCGGGCGAACAGCTCGACGCGGCGGAACATCTCGTTGCGCACCAGCACCCGGAACGCGCGCTCGTTGCGGGTCACCGGCGGCGGGCCCTGGTCGACCGGCCGCGCGTCCGTCCCCGCGGCGTCCAGCTCGGTGGGGTTGGCGAGGTTCTCCCACTCGTCGAGCAGCGACGAGTCGGTCTGGCGCACCAGCTCGCCGAGCCAGGCGACGAGGTCGTCGAGGTCCTCGGTGCGCGCCGCCTCGGGGATCGTCTGGCGCAGCGCGCGGAAGGCGTCGGTGAGGTAGCGCAGGACGAGGCCCTCGGAGCGGGCGATCTTGTAGTACGAGACGTATTCGGTGAACGTCATCGCGCGCTCGTAGAGGTCGCGGACCACCGACTTCGGCGCGAGCTCGTGGTCGGCCACCCACGGGTGCCCGGAGCGGTAGGACTCGTAGGCGGCGCCGAGGAGCTCCGCCAGCGGCCGGGGCCACGAGACGTCCTCGAGGAGCTCCATGCGCTCCTCGTACTCGATGCCCTCGGCCTTCATGGCCTGCACGGCCTCGCCGCGCGCCTGGTTCTCCTGGGCGCGCAGCACCTGCTTGGGGTCGTCGAGGGTCGACTCGACCACCGAGACCATGTCGAGCGCGTAGGTCGGCGACTCCTTGTCCAGCAGGTCGAAGGCGGCGAGCGCGAACGGCGAGAGCGGCTGGTTGAGAGCGAAGTCGACCTGGAGGTCGTCGACGAGCCGGACGTCGGGGCCGGCCGGGGTCTCGATCCGCTCGATGACGTCGGCCTCGATCAGCCCGCGGTAGAGCGCGATCGCGCGCAGGATCAGCCGGCGCTGCGTGGGGCGGTCCGCGTGGTTGTCCTCGAGCAGGTGGCGCATGGCCGGGAAGAAGGGCTGGCTGCGCTGGGCGACCTGCAGCAGCATCGCCGTCGACACCCGGAACTGGCTGGTCAGCGGCTCGGGCTGGGCCTCGATCAGCTTCTCCAGCGTCTTCTCCGACCACGACACGAAGCCCTCGGGCGGCTTGACGCGCACGACCCGGCGCTGCTTCTTGACGTCGTCGCCGGCCTTCGCGAGGCGCTTGGCGTTCTCCACCTCGTGCTCGGGGGCCTGGGCCACGACGTACCCGGCGACGTCGTGCCCGGCACGCCCGGCCCGTCCGGCGACCTGGTGGAACTCGCGGGCGCGCAGGTGGCGCACCCGCTGCCCGTCGAACTTCGTCAGCGCGGTGAACAGCACCGTGCGGATCGGCACGTTGATGCCGACGCCGAGCGTGTCGGTGCCGCAGATCAGCTTGAGCAGCCCGGCCTGGGCGAGCGTCTCCACCAGGCGCCGGTACTTGGGCAGCATGCCGGCGTGGTGCACGCCGATGCCGTGGCGCACCAGGCGCGAGAGCGTCCGGCCGAAGCCGGCGGTGAAGCGGAAGCCGCCGATCAGCTCGGCGATCTGCTCCTTCTCGGCCTTCGACGACACGTTGAGGCTCATCAGCGCCTGGGCCTGCTCGACGGCGGCGGCCTGCGTCGTGTGCACGACGTACACCGGCGCCTGCTGGCCCGAGAGCAGCTCGGTGATCGTCTCGTGCAGCGGCGTGCGGGCGTAGCGGAACGACAGCGGCACCGGGCGCTCGGTGTGGGCCACGACGGCGGTCTCGCGGCCGGTGCGGCGCGTCAGGTCCTCGGCGAAGAACGAGACGTCGCCGAGCGTCGCCGACATCAGCAGGAACTGCGCCTGCGGCAGCTCGAGCAACGGGACCTGCCAGGCCCAGCCGCGCTCGGCGTCGGCGTAGTAGTGGAACTCGTCGATGACGACCTGGCCGATCGGGGCGTCGGCGCCCTCGCGCAGCGCCCAGTTGGCCAGCACCTCGGCGGTGCAGCAGATGACCGGCGCCTCCGGGTTCACGGCCGCGTCGCCGGTGAGCATGCCGACCGACGCGTAGCCCAGCTGCGCACCGAGCGCGAAGAACTTCTCCGACACGAGCGCCTTGATCGGCGCGGTGTACACGGTGCGCTCGCCGCGCGAGAGGGCGGCGACGTGCGCGCCGAGCGCGACCAACGACTTCCCCGAGCCGGTGGGCGTCGAGAGGATGACGTTGGAGCCCGAGACCAGCTCGATGAGCGCCTCGGACTGCGCGGGGTAGAGGTCCAGGCCCCGCTCGGACGCCCAGGAGGCGAACCCCTCGTAGAGCTCGTCGGGATCCGCGCCGGGCGCGGCGAGGAGCGCTGTCGAGGTGCTGGTCACCTCTCCATTGTCGGCGATCGCCTGCGGTCCGTCCGGAGGCCCGCGGGTTACGATGCGTCACCGCTCGTGGCGGCCATCGTTGGGCTGCTCGGCGGCAGGAGGGATCAGGGTGTGACGGAGAGTGGCGGGGTCCAGGCGCCCCTCGGCCGGCGGGCGGCGACGAAGGCCCGCACGCGGGAGTCGCTGCTCGACGCGGCCCGCCGCGTCTTCGCCGAGCGCGGGTACGGGCCGGCCTCCGTGGAGGAGATCGCGCGGACGGCCGGGGTGTCGGTCGGCTCGGTCTACGTCCACTTCGCCAGCAAGGAGGCGCTGTTCACCGCGCTGGTCGAGGCGCAGACGTCCGCCGACGCGGCCGCGAAGGCGGCGATCGTCCACGACGACCCGGACGAGACCTTCGCGGCCCTGGACCGCCTCGTCGCCGACGTCGCCGACTCGCGCGAGGAGGCGCTGCTCGACGCCGAGGTGTGGCTCTACGCGGTCCGCCACCCCGAGTTCGCGGGTCGGCTCGCCGAGCACGAGGTGCGGCTGGCCCGGCTGGCCGGCGAGCAGCTCTCGCGCGACTGGGACGACCTCGACCCGGCGGTGCGTGACGCGGTGCGCGACGACGAGCTCGTCGTCGCGGCGGCCGCGCTGTACCACGGGATGATCCGGCTGCGACGCGTCCTCGGCGAGGACGCCGTCCCGTCGGACCTCTACAGCCGCGTGCTGCGGCTCATCCTGCGGCTGCCCCCCGGTCGAACCGATCCGTCACCGGGTACAGCAGCGCCGTGACCTCCCGGAACCTGACCTGGATCCCGCGCCTGCTCGGCCTGGCCACGGCCGGCTACAGCGTGGCGATCATCGCCGACCCGTCCCTGTTCGCGAAGCCCACCGGCCTGCAGGCCGACGGCGCCCCGCTGCCCACCGCCACCGCCGTCGGCGTGCGCGCGATCGGCGGGCGCGACCTCGCCTCGGGCCTGGCGATGGCCCTGGCGCCGGCGGGGAAGGCGCTGCGCACGGCCATCGCCGTGCGGGTGGGCGCGGACGTCGCCGACCTCGTGGTGCTCGGCACGACGCTGCCCGACCCGACGGCCCGGACCAAGGCAGCCGGCGTCGCGGCGGCGTGGGGCACGCTGTGCGGGCTGAGCTACCTCGCGGCCGGCGACTGATCGGCCGGCACCTCGGCGGGCCGCAGGTGGTAGACACCGGCGCCCGGGGTGAGCGGGTGCAGGTCGTAGACGTGGACGACCTTCGGGCCGTCGTGGAGGTGGGTGTGGGTCACCACGGGCAACGGCGCGCCGTGCCGCGCCTCGCGGACCTCCACCCGCCCGTCGAGCGGGCCCCCGACGTAGAGCAGCACCGCGTCGTCGTCGGTCATGGCGGCCTCCTCGGGACGGGTGGGCGGGCGGTGCAGCGGGCGGTGCGTCGGGACCAGGGTAGGGATCGACGGCGTCCGGCGCTGCGTCTCTTCGGAGGCAAGCGGTGACGAGCAGTGACGGCGGCGGTGACGGCGTCCGCAACTGGACGGCACCGGGCACGGCGCCGCTGGTCCCCGAGATCACGCTGCTGCTGGCCGACGACATCCACCGCACGTGGTCGGCGCTCGACGAGGAGGCGCCGCCGTTCTGGGCCTTCGCCTGGGTCGGCGGCCAGGCCCTGGCGCGCCACGTCCTCGACCACCCGGAGATCGTGCGCGGCCGCCGCGTCCTCGACCTCGCGTCGGGGTCCGGGCTCGTGGCGATCGCCGCCGCCCGCGCCGGGGCGAGCGCCGTCGTCGCGTCCGACACCGACGCCCGCGCCCGCGCCGCGGTGGGGCTGAACGCGCAGGCCAACGGCGTCGAGGTCGAGGTCGTCGGGGACGTGCTCCACGGCGAGGTGGACCTCGACGTCGACGTCGTCCTGGCGGGCGACGTGTTCTACGAGCAGCCGATGGCCCGCCACGTCGAGCGCTTCTGCGACGAGGCGTCGGGGGCGGGCGTCGACGTGGTCGTCGGCGACCCGGGGCGCGAGTACCTGCCGCGCCGTCGCTGCACCGCCCTGGAGAGCTACGAGGTGACCGGCACCCTCGACCTCGAGGGCGGCGCGACCACCCGCACCACGGTCTACCGGTTCACCTGAGGTCTCTCCCTCCTGTAGAAACCGTCCCGTCTGACGGTCACGGGGCTCGGGAGGTCGCTGGTGCGTGCGGTGCAGGTCGTCCGGCTGGACGGGCCGGGGGCGGTCGAGGTCAACGAGGTCGACGAGCCGAAGGCCGGTGGTGACCAGGTCCTCATCGACGTCGAGGCCGCCGGGGTGGTGTTCCCGGACCTGCTGCTGACCCGCGGCGAGTACCAGATGAAGCCCGAGCTGCCGTTCGTGCTCGGCAACGAGGTCGCCGGCACGATCCGCGAGGCGCCGGAGGGCTCGGGGTTCTCGGCCGGCGACCGGGTCGCGGCCCTGCCGGTCGTCGGCGGGTTCGCGGCGACGGTGGCGTGCTCGACCGAGACCGTGTTCGGGCTGCCCGACGAGGTGTCGTTCGACGTCGCGGCCGGGTTGCCGATGAACTACCTGACCGCGCACTTCGTGCTGGAGACCCGCGCGCGGCTCGAGGCCGGGGAGACCGTCCTGGTGCACGGCGCGGCCGGCGGCGTGGGCATCGCCTGCATCCAGTTCGCCAAGGCCCGCGGGGCGACCGTCATCGCCGTCGTCTCCTCCGACGGCAAGGGCGAGGTGGCGACGGCGGCCGGGGCGGACCACGCGATCGCGGTCGAGGGGTTCAAGGACGCGGCGAAGGAGCTCACCGGCGGGAAGGGCGTCGACGTCGTGGTCGACCCCGTCGGCGGCGACCGGTTCACCGACTCGCTGCGCAGCCTCGGCGACGACGGCCGGCTCGCGGTCGTCGGGTTCACCGCCGGCGAGATCCCCACGGTCAAGGTCAACCGGCTGCTGCTCAACAACACCTCGGTGGTCGGCGCCGGGTGGGGCGCCTACGCGTCGAAGCGGCCCGGCTTCATGCACCGCCAGTGGGAGGCGATCCGCGACGACGTCGCCGCCGGGCGGCTCGCCCCGCCGATCAGCGCGACCTACCCGCTGTCCGAGGCCGCGTCGGCGATCGGCGAGCTCGCCGAGCGGCGCGTCACCGGCAAGGTCGTCATCCACCCGCGGGAGAGCTGAGTGGACCTCGCGCACACCCGCAGCGGCACCGGGGAGCCGGTGCTGCTCCTGCACGGGATCACCCACCGCCGCCAGGGGTGGGACCTCGTCGTGCCGCTGCTGGAGGGCGAGCGCGAGCTCTGGGCGCTCGACATGCCCGACCACGGCGAGTCCCCGGAGCTGCCCGGCGACTACGCCGGCGACATCGCTCCGCTCGCCGACGCCGTCGAGGCCTTCAGCCGCACCCACGGGCTGGAGCGCCCGCACGTCGTCGGGAACTCCATGGGCGGGCTCGTCGCGCTGGAGCTCGCCGCGCGCGGGACGGTCCGGTCGGCGACGGCGCTGTCGCCGGCGGGGTTCTGGTCCGCGGCCGAGCGGGCGTACGCGAAGGCCGTGCTCGGCGGGGCGCATGCGCTGCTGTCGGTCATCCCCTCGCAGCGCCTCGAGCGGATGCTCGGGGTGCCGCTGCTGCGCACCGCCGTGGTCGGTCTGCTGCTGGCCCACCCGTCGCGCATCGACCCGGTGCAGATCACCGGCGACCTGCAGGGGCTGAGCCACCCCGGGGCGTCGTTCGCGACGATGCTGGACCACCTGGACACCTGGGTGCCGCCGGCGCGGGCGTCCGTCCCGACGACCATCGGCTGGGGCTCGCGCGACCTGCTGCTGCCGCGCTGGCAGTCGTCGCGACTGCGCCGTGCCCTGCCCGACGCCGCGGTCTACATCCTGCCCGGCTGCGGGCACGTGCCGATGGGCGACGACCCGGCGCTCGTCGCCGACCTCATCCTCGCCTCGACGCGCCCGCGTCCCTGACCGCCGGGGTGCCCACGCTCGTCCTCGTCCGGGGCCTGCCGGCGTCGGGCAAGACGACGCGGGCGCGGGCGCTGGTGGCGTCGCGGCGGCCGGGCTCGATCCTGCGGGTCAACCGCGACGACCTGCGCCGCAGCATGGTCGACCCGTCCTACTCGGCGCCGGTCGACGCCGTGGAGCGCCGGATCTCGGACGCGGAGTGGCGGCTCGTGCGGGGGGCGCTTCTCGACGGCGTCGACGTCGTCGTGGACGCCACCAACCTGCGCTCCTCGGTCGCCCGGCGCTGGCTCGCGCTCGCTGAGGCGTGCGGGGCGGCGTGGCGGGTGGAGGACGTGCCCGCCGACGGCCCGGTCGACCTCGAGGAGTGCGTGCGTCGCGACGCGGCCCGCCCGCCGGTGGAGCGGGTGGGGGAGGAGGTGCTGCGCGACCTGCACGCACGCTTCGTCGACGCGGAGACCGGCCGGCTCGCGCCGCTGGACCCGCCGGCCCGGCTCTCGTCGGCCGGTGGGGCGCCGTACCGGCCGGTGCCGGGGACGCCGTCGGCGGTGGTGGTGGTGGTGGAGGGGATGCGGGGCGCGACCACCCTCGTCGAGGGACTCGTCGCCACCGGCCACCGGGTGATCGCCTGCTCCGCGCGCCCCGAGGAGGAGCGGGTCGCCGTGGCGGACCTCCTCGCCCGGGAGCTGGACGTGCCCCTCGAGGCGGTGCTGCTGCGACCGCCGGGCCGGCGCGGCGGCGACGCCGCGGCCCTGCTCGGGCTGTTCGACGAGCACGTCCGCGATCGGTACACCGTCGTCGGTGTCGTCGAGTCGCGCCCGGTGCCCGCCCGTGCGTGGCGGCGGACGGGCCTGCCCGTCATCGGCGTCGTCGACGGCGAGGCGTGACGTCCCCGCACGCGACGCATGGTCGTGCCAGCATGGGTCCGTGGCCCACGAGAACGAGTGGTACTACTGCCTCAAGCACCACCGGGTCGAGCCGTGGGACGGCTGCCGCGCGGCGGACCGTCTCGGGCCGTACCCGGACAAGGAGACCGCCGAGCACGCCCTGGAGATCGCGCGGCAGCGCAACGAGGCGGCGGACAAGTACGACGAGAGCTAGCCGACGCGTGCTGGCTAGCGGTACCAGCGGCGGTGGGCGGTGCGCGCGACGTCGGTGACGGTCGCGACGAGCGCGGCCTGCTCGGCGCGCAGGCGCGCGGCCGGCAGCGAGATCGCCAGCGCGGCGCTGACGCGGCCGTTGGGGTCGGCGATGGGGGCGCAGACGCACGCGAACCCGGGGGCGTACTCCTCGCGGTCGAGCGCGTAGCCGTCGCGGCGCACGCGGGCGAGCTCGGCGTCGTAGGCGGCCGGCGAGGTGATCGTCCAGGGCGTGTAGGCCGTCCACTGCGACGGGTCGAGCCGGGCGCGGCGCCCGGGGGCGTGGGCGACGAGCACCTTGCTGGCCGCGAGGGCGTGGGCCATCGACGGCGGGATGCGGGCCGGCAGCTCCGGGACGAGGCCGAGCCCCTGGTGGCCGCGGACGTCGAGCACGTCGATGAGGTCGTCGTCGGCCCACTCGACGAGGTACGCCCAGGCCCGGGCGCGGCGGTAGAGCTCGCTGACGGCGTCGGAGAGCACCTCGGGGAGCCCGCGCGCCTGCGGCGCACGCACCGGACCGGGTCGCAGGCGGTAGCCGCCGGCGCGGGTGCGCTCGACCTGGCCGGACGCGAGCAGGCCCCTCACCACCGGGAGCACGCCGGTGTGCGAGCGGCCCAGGTGCCCGCCCAGCGCCGCGAGGTCGACGCCCTCGGGGTGCGCCGCGAGCATGCGCAGGACACGCAGTGTCCCCGGCGCGACGACACCGACCGGCGCGGTGCGCGGCGGCCGGTGGGGCAGATCGCCCGTCCGGGGGAGCGGTAGCTCGACGGTCACGTCGAGTGATCCTAGGAAGCCGCCGCTCCCGCCCGGAAGGCGCCTGCTCTGAGAAGGCTCTGAGGTCTAGTCGGCCTCGAGCTGCGTCCCGCAGGACGGGCAGCGGGTCGGCGGGTCCTCGTCGGCGAGCCGGCCGCACTCCGGGCAGACGCGGTGCATCCAGCACGCCGGGTCGCCCCCGGCGTCGTCGGGCAGCTCGGCCGGTGACGTCACGGTGCCGATCGTCCCACGTCGTACGGTCTCGGCGTGATCCTGGCGAAGGTCCCGGACCCGCGGCTGGTGACCGTCCGCCGCGGCGGCACGCTCACCGACGAGGACCACCACCGGCTGGCCCTCTGGGCCGCGACGTGCGCCGAGCACGTGCTCGGACTCTTCGAGGCGGTGCGGCCGGATGACCCGCGACCGCGGGAGGCGATCGAGCACGCCCGGGCCTGGACGCGCGGCGAGGTCGCGATGATGGTCGCGCGGGCCGCGGGCGGCCACGCGATGGGGGCCGCGCGGGACCTGCGGGGCGCCCCGCGGTTCGCCGCCTACGCCGCCGGCCAGGCCGCGGTCGTCGCGCACGTCGCATCCCACGACCTCGGCGCCGCCGCCTACGCGATCAAGGCCGTCCGGGCGTCCGAGGGCGAGGCCGCGGGACGGCGGGAGTGCGCGTGGCAGCGCGAGCAGCTGCCGGACGCGGTGCGGGAACTCGTCCTCGACGACCAGCGGAACCGCAACGCCTTGTGCTGGTCGGTGTTCGACTGCTGACCGCAGAAAAGGGAGCAGAAAGGGGAAAAGCCCCGGCCGTCGACCTCGTGCGAGGTTCGTGACCAGGGCTTTCCGGGGTGGGCGATACTGGGATTGAACCAGTGACCCCTACCGTGTCAAGGTAGTGCTCTCCCACTGAGCTAATCGCCCGAGGCGCAGGCGGGAATCGAACCCGCGTACAGGGCTTTGCAGGCCCTTGCCTAAGCCACTCGGCCACTGCGCCAGGCTTCCGGAGGTCGTCCGGCCCGCCGTGGCGACATACCAGCCGAGGAGCCTCCCGAGCGGACGACGGGACTCGAACCCGCGACCCTCACCTTGGCAAGGTGATGCGCTACCAACTGCGCTACGTCCGCGTGTGGCCGGCGGGTTCCGGATCACGATTCCCGCCGTTGCCGACGAACAGAACACTACTGCATCGTGCGTCCCGCGTTCCTCGCGGGGGGGGGGTGCCCCGTCAGCTCGGGTCGCTGGAGAGCAGCAGCCCGAGGGCGTGCTCGAGGTCCAGCCAGTCGTCCTCCGCGCCCGGCGCGACGATCTCGTGGGTGCGGGCCAGGAACTCCGACACCTCACGGCTCGCGGCGCGGAAGGTGGCGTGTCCCGAGGGGGAGCTGAGCTCGATCTCGATCGACTCGCCGTCGTGGTCGGAGGGCCGGATCCGGACGTCACCGGCCCCCGACGCCCCGAGGAGTCCCTCGGTGAGCAGGTCCCGCGAGAACACCCACTCCACCCAACCGGCGCGGCCGGTCCGGAAGGCCGCCTGCACGGCGTAGGGGTCGCGCGTGTCGTAACGCATCTCGACCTGGACGGGCACGGGCGGGTTCGGCGGACCGACGAGATCGAAGACCGCCGTCGAGCGGATCGTCGTGTGGTCGTTGAGCATGAGGCTGCCTTTCGCACGCTGCTGTCGTCGGGGGAAACGACTGGCGGACGACCCTGTGACGCCGGTTCACCCGGCTCACGCATGCATCACACCGTACGAGCACTCCGTGACTCTCGTACCCGGTTCGGTTCCGTAACGAACCACCCTCCCCGGCCGGGCGTTCGGGCGTGCCCCGTCAGCACTAGCCTGAGCGACGTCTGACCCGGACACGGACGCCGAAGGGGAGGGTCGACCAGTGACCGACGCGTCGCGAGGAGTCCCGGGGGCGGCTCCGGAGCGTGACGACCACGGTGCTGGCCAGGTGACCGACGTCACATTGCTCGAACAGATCGGCGAGCGCAGCGCGGACGCCCTCGCGCAGCTCTACGACCGCTTCGGCCGCCCGGCCTACTCGCTCGCGCGTCGCATCTGTGTGGACGAGGCGTTGGCGGAGGACGTGGTGCAGGAGGCGTTCCTCGTGGTGTGGAGGGACCCGGGGCGGTTCGACCCGGCCCGCGGGTCGGTGTCGAGCTGGCTGCTCACGCTGGTCCACCACCGGGCCGTCGACGCGGTCCGCCGCGAGGCGACACGGCGGAAACGGACGGTGGCGCCGAGCGCCGACGGCGAGGAGTGGGGCATCCCGGCGGGTCCGGGGGCCGACCAGGCGGCCCTCGGGGCGGTGGTCGCCGGGAAGGTGCGCGACGCGCTCGCCGAGCTGCCCGCCGAGCAGCGCGAGGCGATGGCCCTGGCGTACTTCGGCGGCTACACGCAGCGCGAGGTGGCGAGCCTCGTCGGGGTCCCGCTGGGGACCGTCAAGTCCCGGATGTTCGCCGGGGCGCAGAAGCTCCGGGCCCTGCTGGGCCCGCACGTCCGGGTGGAGGGGGAGGGCCGATGAGCGACCACGCCGCCCCCGCCACCCACACCGGCGCCCACGACGCCCTCGCCGTCGGGTGGGCGCTGCACACGCTGGACGGCGCCGAGGAGACCGACTTCGCCGCGCACCTCGAGACCTGTCCGGTCTGCCGGAGCACGGTGGACGAGACGCTCGAGACCCTCGGGGCGGTCGCCGAGGCCGTGGTGCCGGTCGACCCGCCACCGGCGCTGCGGCAGCGACTGCTGGACGCGGTGGCGGAGGAGGCCGCGCCGGCACCCGCTGCCGACACGACCGTCGTCCCCCTCGCGCCCCGGCGCCGCCGGGCGACGCGGTGGATCGCCGCCGCGGCCGCCGTCCTCGTCGTGGCCGCGATCGGCGGGCTCACCGCGGTGAACCAGTCGCTGCGCGACGAGCGCGACGCCGCGCAGGCGAGCGCCAGCGCCCAGGCGCAGCGCGAGGCGGCGATCACCGACGTGCTGCGCGACGCCGGGACGCCGGGGGTGCCGCACGCCGTCCTCGCGACGCCGCAGGGCGGCCTGGTCGGGGTCGTCGTCGACGACGGCTCCGGCAGCCGGGTCCTGTCCACGGGGCTCCCGGCCAACCCGAGTGACGAGACCTACGTCCTCTGGGGGCTCGAGGACGGCACTCCGCGGGCACTCGGGACGTTCGACGTGGCAGGGCAGGGTCCGGACGTCCTGTCCGTACCCTCGTCCGCGGGGGCGGTCCCTTATGTCGGGTTCGCGGTCTCCTTGGAGCCCGGGCGCACGGCGCCCGCCTCGCCGACCCGAGTCGTCGCGAGTGGACAGGTGGGACGTTGAGCGAACCGGCCGAGCAGTCGACGGCGACCGCCGAGCAGCCTGCCGACCTCCCGGCGGCACCTCGCCGCCGGACGCTGGGGACGCGGCTGCGCCACTTCCGGGCGCGGGTCCGCGGCAACCCGCGGGCGAACACCGCCTGGCGCCTCGGCATCGGGATCGTCGGCACGCTCGTGCTGGCGCTGGGCATCATCGCCATCCCGTACCCGGGCCCCGGGTGGCTGATCGTCTTCGCGGGCCTCGGCATCCTCGCCACCGAGTTCACCTGGGCGGGCCGGCTGCTCCGCTTCGCCCGGCGCCACTACGACCGCTGGATGGCGTGGGTGAACCGCCAGAACATCGTGGTCAAGGTACTGCTGGGTCTGCTCACCTGCGCGGTCGTGCTCGCCACCCTCTGGCTGCTCGGCGCGTTCTACCTCGTGGCCAAGCTCGTCGGACTCGGC
Source organism: Actinomycetospora chlora (assembly GCF_039542135.1). Taxonomy (NCBI): domain Bacteria; kingdom Bacillati; phylum Actinomycetota; class Actinomycetes; order Pseudonocardiales; family Pseudonocardiaceae; genus Actinomycetospora; species Actinomycetospora chlora. Next base: position 133,793 of record NZ_BAABHO010000005.1, on the reverse strand, counting down.
GCCTGGACCTGGCTGCAGAGCCCCATCGCCTGATGGTCTAGGCTCGTCTGCGCGACGGGCGATTAGCTCAGGGGGAGAGCGCTTCGTTCACACCGAAGAGGTCACTGGTTCGATCCCAGTATCGCCCACCAGCAAAGGCCCTGGTCACAGCCCCGCACGGCGCTGAGGCCAGGGCCTTCGTCGTGTCCGCCGCGTGCCGTGACCGAGGGGGGCGACGGTGAACGACGGGAACGGTGGGCGCCGTGATGGTCGGGTCATCGCGCTGCTCGGGCTGCTGGTCGCGATCGTGGCCGCCGCCGCGGCGGTCCTGGTCATCCCCAGCGACAACTTCCAGTCGTTGATGGCCAGCAGCTTCGATCAGGAGGTCAACACCCAGCAGGACCTCGACCGGTTCGTCACCACCATCGTCGCTCGCCAGGACAGCCCGTTCCTCGAACGGGTACTCGGGCGACGTGTCGAGCTCGAGACAAGCTTCGATGGCCGGCTGGGGGCCTTCCGTGTCAACGCCCCCGACGTCACCGGGGACCCGGTCCTCGACCGGACGGGGCCCCTGCCCGACTTCCGGATACCGACCACGCAGTGCCCCGGGAGCGAAGGGCGGCTGGTGCCGCTCTACGTCTTCCTGCGGGGCGACGTCGACAGCGGGCGGTTCGCCTGGTTCCCGGGTCGGTCGAGGGCGGCGCTGAACGGATTCTGGGACGTGGATCGCGTTCGGTCCCAGACGGACGGCAGCTTCTGCACCGTCGACCTCCGCCTGCACGCCGACTAGCGGGCGGCGTCGTCACGGCCGGACGTTCTCCAGGTCCTCCAGCAGGCTCGGGTGGGTCGGGTGGGTCGGGTGCCAGCCCAGGGCGTCACGGGTGTGCGCGCTGGACGCCGGCTGGTCCATGGCGAAGATCGGGCCGAACGGACCGAAGGTCTCCTCCGGCACGGAGTCGACGGGCAGGCCGAGACGCCGGCCGACGACGGCGGCGATGGCGCGGACGGCGTCGCCCTCGTCGGCGACGGCGTGCCAGGCGGTCCCGGCCGGGGCCGTCTCGAGCGCGAGGCGGAACAGCACCGCCGCGTCGCGGGCGTGGACGGCGGGCCAGCGCTGGGTGCCGTCGCCCGGGTAGCCGGCGACGCCGGTGCGGCGCGCGGCGTCGGTGAGGAGGCCGGCGAAGCCGCCACGGCCCTCCTCGTGGACGGTCCGCGGCATGCGCACGGCCGTGGCCCGCAGGCCCGGGGTGGTCAGGAGCGTGGTCACCGTCCGGCCACGCCCGCCGACGGGTCCGTCGGTGGGGAGCGGGTCGGCCTCGGTGGACGCGCGGCCCGGGACCCACGGCGTCCCCGAGACGACGACGAGCGGGCGGTCGGTCCCGGCGAGCTCCTCGCCGAGGGTGGCGAGGGCGGCGGTCTCCTCGGCGACGCCCCGCGCGAGCGCCTCGGGCGTGCCGTAGTCGCGGCCGAACGCCAGGCCGATCACGCCGTCCGTCCGTGCCGCCCCGGCCCGCAGGACGTCGAGGTCGGCCAGCCCGCCGGGCAGCGCCTCGGCGCCCGCCTTCTCCAGGGCCCGCGCCGACTCCTCCGAGCGCGCCAGGGCGAGCACCGAGTGGCCGTGGTCGAGCAGTTCGGCGACGACGGGGGTGCCGATGGTTCCGGTGCCGCCGGTGACGAAGACGCGCATGGGGAGCTCCTCGCGAGGTGATGAGACCGTGTCTCATCAACGTAGCACCGATGACGAGACTCTGTCTCATCACTACGATGGTGGCGTGGGTCGCTGGGAGCCGAACGCGCGGATGCGGCTGGTGCGCGCCGCCGTCGACCTGAGCGCCGAGCAGGGCTACGACGCCACGACCGTCGCCCAGATCGCCGAGCGGGCGGGGCTGACGAAGGCGACGTTCTTCCGTCACTTCCCCGACAAGCGCGAGGTGCTCTTCGCGGGCCAGGAGGAGCACAGTGCGCTGCTCGCGGCCGGGATCGGCGCCGCGCCGGACGGGGCCTCACCGCTCGACGCGGTGAGCGCCGGGCTGGACACCCTCGCCGCGTCGTTCACCCCCGAGCAGCGGGAGTTCGGGCCGCGCCTCGCCGAGGCCGTCCGCGGCAGCACCGAGCTGCAGGAACGCGGCGCGCTCAAGGACGTCCGCCTCGCGTCCGCGATGGGCACCGCGCTGCGCGAGCGCGGCGTCCCCGAGCCCGCCGCGCACCTGGCGGCCGAGCTCGGCGTCCTCGCGGTGAAGCAGGGTTACGCCCGGTGGTGCGACGGCGCGGGCGACGACGACGGCGGGCTCGCCGAGCAGATGCGGGCCGCCCTCGCGGAGCTGCGCGAGGCGACCGTCGCCCTGGGCCCGTAGACACCGCCGCCGGGGCGGGGTTCGATCCCGAGGGCATGAGCACCCCGTCGCCGACCGCGTGGTCGACGACGGCGGTCGCCCCCGACCAGGCCTTCGACTACTGGCGCGACGTCATCTGCGACGCCTTCGTCCAGCTCTCCGCCCGGCCCGGGCGCGAGGGACCCTTCACGGGCGCCATCGAGCACGGGGCCGTCGACGACGTCGCGCTCTCCACCGTCACCGCCGACGCGCAGCGGGTCGACCGCACCCGCGCGCTCATCGCCCGCAGCCAGGAGGACTACCTGCTGGCCAGCATCCAGGTCGCGGGTTACGGCGAGGTCCGTCAGGACGGGCGGGTGGCGGGGCTGCACGTCGGGTCGATGGCCTTCTACGACAGCACCCGGCCCTACACCCTCGACTTCGGCGACCGCTTCCGGCAGCTGGTCATCCAGGTGCCGCGCTCGGCGCTGCCCCACGGGCGCGTGCGGGACGCGACGGCCGTCGCGCTCGTCCCGACGGGGCCGACCCGGCTGGTGTCCGACTTCTTCGTCGGCCTCGCCCGCGAGGCCGAGCAGGGCCGGGCGGAGCCGGCGCTGGTGCCGCACGCGCTCGGGCTCCTCGAGTTCGCGCTGGGCGTCGCGAGCTCCTCCGCCGCGCCGCCGGGGGAGGCGGCCCTCCGCGAGCGGATCCGGCGCGCCGTCGCGCGCGCCGCGACCGAGCCCGGGGTGAGTGCCGACGACGTCGCCGCCGCCTGCCACGTCTCCCGCCGCACGTTGTTCCGCCTGCTGGCCGCCGACGGCGTCACCTTCGCCGAGCTGCTGCGTGCCGAACGCGTCCGGCGGGCGCGGGCGATGCTGCGGGACCAGCCGCGGCTGCCCGTCGCGGTCGTCGCCGCGCGGTGCGGCTTCGGCGGGGAGGCGCAGCTCCACCGCACCTTCCGCGCCGCCACGGGCGTCACGCCGGGGGAGTTCCGCGCGCGGTAGGCACGCATCGCGAGGCCCGGTGGCACGGGCCGTCAGTCCGGCGCCGCTCCAGGCGCCGAGCCTCGTCGGGACGACCGTCGCTGACGAGGAGGACCCCATGGCGCACGTGGTAAGGGCGGCCGCGGTGCAGGCCGAGCCCCGCTGGCTGGACCTCGACGCCGGTGTCGAGCACATGATCGGCTACATCGCCGACGCGGCGTCCCGGGGCGCCCAGCTCGTCGCCTTCCCCGAGACGTTCATCCCCGGCTACCCCTGGTGGATCTGGCTCGACGCCCCGGCGATGGGGATGCAGTACGTGCCGCGCTACGCGGAGAACTCCATGACCCGCGACGGCGAGCACATGCGCCGCATCGCGGACGCCGCCGGACGGCACGGCATCCACGTCGTGTTCGGCTTCAGCGAGCGGGCCGGCGGGAGCCTCTACATGTCGCAGGCCCTGATCGCCGACGACGGCCGGGTCATCAGCGTGCGGCGCAAGCTCAAGCCCACGCACGTCGAGCGCTCGGTGTTCGGCGAGGGCGACGGCAGCGACCTCCAGGTGCACGACACCCCGCTGGGCCGCGTCGGCGCGCTGAACTGCTGGGAGCACTTCCAGCCGCTGACGAAGTACGCGATGTACTCGCTCGGCGAGCAGATCCACGTCGGCGCGTGGCCGAGCTTCTCGCTGTACCGCGGCGGGGCCCGGGCACTGGGGCCGGAGGTCAACAACGCCGCGAGCCTCGTCTACGCCGTCGAGGGCCAGACGTTCGTCGTCGCCCCATGCGCGGTCGTCGGGCAGGCCGGGCACGACCTCTACTGCGACACGGAGACCAAGCGCCAGCTGCTGATGCAGGGCGGCGGGTTCGCCCGCATCTTCGGTCCCGAGGGCACGCCGCTCGGCGAGGACCTGCCCGAGACCGAGGAGGGCATGGTGATCGCCGACCTCGACTTCTCGATGATCGCCATCGCCAAGTCGGCCGCCGACCCCGTGGGGCACTACTCGCGTCCCGACGTCATGCGGCTGCTCATCAACCGCGCGCCCAACCCCGTCGTCGTCGACCGCAGCGTGCCCGCCGCGCCCGCGTTCGTCGACGCCGACGAGCTCGCGCAGGCCGTCGCGGACTGATCGTCGCCGTCGGCCAGGATGGCGGCGTGACGGACCTCTTCGGCACGCCGACGCCCGGCCCGGGCCGCGACCCCGGACCGATCGGCAAGGTCGTCCTCGTCCTGCTGTGGGCCGCGCTCGGCGTCATGCCGATCGTCCTCTCCTACGGCGACCTGCAACTGGCGACGGGCGCCGTCGGCACGCCGGGGACGCTCACCGTCGAGCAGTGCACCGACCTGGGGGAGGGGCGCTACGACTGCAGCGGCCGGTTCACCCCCGCCGACGGCAGCCCGGCCGTCGCCGTCGACGCCTCCCCGGACTCCTCCGCCGGCGACGTGACGCCCGCGCAGCTGACCCCCGAGGGCGACCGCGCCGTCAAGAACGGGACCGCCGGCGTCCTCGCGGCCCTGACCCTGCCCGCCCTGGGCGTGATGGTCCTGGCGTTCCTGCCCGCCATCGCGCTGTGGGGTTTCGGGAGCCGGCGCAGCAAGCGCCCGGCCGTGCTCGTCGGCGTCGGGGTGGCGGTAGTCGGGGCGATCGGCGTCGTCGTCGGCCTGGTCGCCGCCTACGCGTGATGGCGGCCTCGCTCGGTGCGTTCGTGCTCGGGACGCCGGATCCCCGCCGCCTGGCCGGCTTCTACGCGCAGCTCCTGGGGTGGGTGGAGGTCGAGGGAGCCGACCCGTCGTTCGTCCGCCTCCGCGCCCCCGAGCGTGAACGGCCCGGCCTGAGCTTCCAGCTCGAGCCCGACCACGAGCCGCCGGTCTGGCCCCCGCGGCCGGGGACGCAGCAGATCCAGGGCCACGTCGACGTGCTCGTCGACGACCTGGAGACCGAGGTCGCGCGGGCGCTCGCCCTGGGCGCCACCCGCGAGGAGCATCAACCGGGCGACGGCGTCGTGGTCCTGCGCGACCCCGACGGTCACCCCTTCTGTCTGTTCCTCGAGGGGAGCTGAGCGGTCCGACGTGGCGGTGGTGATCACTGCGCCGCGCGGTCAGAGACCGCCCCGGAGCGACGACCAGTCGGCCGCCATGATCGGCTTGGCGAGCAGCCCAGGGATCGCGGTCGAGCCCACATGGACCATGTTGCTGCTCAGGTGCTGCCCGAGCAGCTCGCGCGCACCTCGCTCGCGAAGTCCAGCGCCCGCCGCTGCGAGGGCGGGTCACGATCGACCAGCCGCACCTGCTCGAACGACCACGCAAGAAGGCCCTCGCCCGCACCGCAGGTCTCGTGCACCACGGACGACCGAAGCGCTCGACGCTCGAGGGGTCAAGATCATTTAACGGCCCGCTGGGGTCGACCTTCGGAGACCGTCGGCACGCGGTCGGTCGGTGTCCGCCCGGACCGTTTGCTCAGGTATTTGCACTGCCTGCGCCGACGGGCCCGTCGTTGTCGGGGGTCCGCTCTAGCATCGAACACATGAGCGAACGCGGGGTCGGGGTGGTGGAGCGGGCGCTGCTCGACCGGGCCCGCGACGCCGAGGTCGCCCGGCGCCGCGACTACTACGCACGTCTGGAGCTGGTGGCCGAGCTGGACCGGGCGGCGGTGGCCGAGGCGACCGGGGACCGCGGCACGGTGCGGTTGTTGCAGGCGCAGTGGAACGTCGATCACGGCGAGGCCAAGCGGCTGCTCGACGAGGCGGGCGACCTGCTGCCGCGCCGGTCGTTGCAGGGTGAGCGGCTGCCGGCTCGGTTCCCGTGCACTTCTGCCGCGGTGGCGGCGGGCGCGATCGGGCCGGGTCACGTGGTGGTGATCCGCCGGACCATGGCGCGCCTCGAACGCATCAGTGACCTCTCGGTCGAGGACTGGGTGGAGGCGGATCGGTTCCTGGCCGAGAAGGCCCGCCAGATGTCCCCGGCCGGGCTCACCGCGCTGGCCAAGGCGCTGGTCGCCCACCTCGATCCGGACGGGGAGGCGCCGCCGGAGGGGGAGGAGCGCTGCGACGAGCTGCACGTGGTGCGCCGCCGCGACGGTCGGCTGGATTTCAAGGGCAGCCTGCACGACCCGGCCGATGCCGAGGTGTTCCTGGGGACCATCGACCCGCTGGCGGAGAAGCTGGGCCCGGAGGACACCCGCAGCCTCGAGCGGCGCCGTGCGGATGCGTTGAAGGAGGTCGTCGAGAACGCCGACCCGGCCGACAGGGACGCGGCGGACGACTCGGCAGCCGACAGGGACGCGGCAGACGACGACGCGGGCGAGTTCGTGTTGATCCCCGAGTCGCGCCACCCCGAGCCCCGCCGCCCCGAGCCGGCGGCCAAGCCGACCAGGCCCTCAGGGCCGTCGAGGTCGGGTCGGGTGTTGCTGACGCTGACGATGGACCACCGGTGGCTACAGCAGGCGGTGGGGCACGGGGTGCTGGACTCCGGGGCACTGGTCCATGCGCAGACGGTGCGGCGGCTGGCCTGCGACGCCGGGGTCATCCCGATGGTGTTGGGGTCACGCTCCGAGCCGCTGGATGTGGGCCGCCGGCAGCGCACCGCCCCCGAGGCGATCCGCCGGGCGCTGCACCTGCGTGACGGGGGTTGCGCGTTCCCGGGTTGCACCCGCCCGCCGCGGCGTTGCCAGGCCCATCACGTCGATCACTGGCTCGACGGTGGGGACACGTGTGTGGAAAACATGTGCCTGTTGTGCAGGTTCCACCACCAGCTGGTCCACCACGGCCACTGGACCATCACCATGATCGACGGCCGGCCCTGGTTCACCCCGCCGGACTGGATCGACCCCGACCGACAACCAAGGCCCGGCGGACGCGCCCGCTCGCCCGTCGCGGCGAGCGCCTGGCCACCGTCGGACGGAGGGAATCGGACGGCCGGGTTGCCGTGTCCCGGAGCGTCGCCCGCCCGCGGCTCCCAGTAAGCTCTCCGGGCCGCGGTCGAACAGACGGCCGCTTCGTGGATCGGGGCGCCCGCGCGAAGCGCCGTGCTCGCCAGGTCCCCTCGCACGTGAACCCCTGCCGGCACCCCGGCAGGGCCGATCCGTGCGCCCGGGACCGCCGGCGACGACGCGTGACGGTGCTGCCCCGACGTCGTCGCGACCGTCGAAGGTGGGAGAGCGCGTGCACCCCGGTCAGGTCGAGCAGCTGGTCGTCGCCCTGCGGGGCGCGGCGCGGACCCTCCTCGACCGTCGGACCATCCGAGATCTGCAACAGACGCTCTCGGAGATCGTCTCGGCGGCCGTCGAGACCGTCCCGGGAGCGGTCGCGGGCGGCATCTCGGTGACCGAGGACGGGATCGTCGACAGTCGCAACCCCACGAGCCGCGGGATCTCCGAGCTCGACCGCCTGCAGAGCGAGCTGCACGAGGGGCCGTGCGTCACCGCGCTCGAGTCGCCCGCCGGGGACGGCGTCGTCATCGCCGACGACCTCGCCGGGGCGGACGCCGAGCGCTGGCCCCGGTTCGCGCCCGCCGCCGTCGCCGCCGGGTACCGCTCGGTGCTCTCGACCCAGCTCGTCACCAACGGCTCGTCGCGCGCCGCCCTGAACCTCTACGCCACCGACCCCGGCGTCTTCGATCTCGAGGCCCGCGTGACCGCCGGCCTGTTCGCCGCCCAGGCGGCGATGCTCCTCTACGGCAGCGAGCAGGTCGTCCACCTGGGGCGCGCCGTCGACAGCCGCGACGTCATCGGCCAGGCCAAGGGCGTGCTCATGGAGCGCTTCTCCGTCGACGAGACCGAGGCGTTCCGGATGCTCGTCGAGTCGTCGCAGGGCACCAACCTCAAGCTCGTCGACGTGGCCCGCTGGCTCGTCGGCGAGGTCACCCGCCGCGGCAGTGCCCGGCTCGAGTCCGGCCAGGAGACCTGAGTCGACGGTCGGCCCGCGCCTACGCGGCGGCCTGACGGCGGGCACGCCGGGACGGCCGCGTACCGTGCCCGCCATGCCGGGCTTGACGTGGCCGCCGCGCGACACCGACCGCAACCGCTTCCTGGCCCGCGTGCAGATCGTGGTCTACGCGGTGGTCACCGCGTACTTCGGACTGTTCGCGCTCGTCTCGGGCGCGTTCGTCCCGTGGGCGATCTTCACGGTCGCGCTGGCCGCGACCGTGGTGACGGGTGTGGCCCTGCTGCTCATGCGGGCGCAGCGGCGGGCCGCGCAGCCGGCCGGGCCCGCCGCCGAGCGCTGAGGGTCGTCAGGCCGAGGGCCCGGAGGCGACCGTCTCCCAGCGGCGCGACAGGTCGTCGAGGTGGGCGAGCAGCTGCGTCATCTCCGCGTGCTCGGCCATCAGCTCGCCCTCGAGGGCGAGCACCCGCTGGTGCACCCGGTGCAGGGCCTCGCGTCCCTGGTCGGTCAGGCCCAGGAGCTTGCGACGGCCGTCGGCGGGTGCCTGGGTGCGCTCGATCAGGCCGCGTTCCTCCAGCCGGCGACAGACGTCGGCCATGGTCGACCGGTCCAGCGCCACCGTGTTCGCCAGCGAGCCCTGGTCGAGGCGCGGGTGCGCCTCGACCGTGACCAGCACGGCGTACTGCGGTCCCGTCAGCACCGGGTCGACGCGGCGTGCCCAGGCGGCGGTGTAGGCCTGGTGCAACCGGCGGGCCAGATAACCCGGTGCTCGACGGATGGCGTCCGGGGTGGTCGGACCACCGTTCCTCGCGTCCCCCTCGCTTGACATTCATCCACTGTGACACAACCGAGTGACACACAACGCATCTCCGGCCACGGTCGGTGTGCTGAGCGGTCGTCCTCTTCGGTCACCGGGCGTTCGGTTGGTTCCTCCAGCCGTGTGGATCCGTCCGGGCGCCGAGGTGGGGCACGTGGCAGGCTCGCGCTCCGTGGACGACGAGGACGCCATCGCGGAGTGGACCCGCGCCCAGGAGCGGGTGATCGCCCTCGTCGCCGGGCTCCCGCCCGAGCGCGCGGCGATCACCGTGCCGTCCTGCCCGGACTGGACGGTGCGCGACCTGCTCTCGCACATGGTCGGCCTCGGCGCCGACGTGGTGGCCGGCAACGAGCCCGACGACCACAACGAGGCGTGGACCGCGCAGCAGGTGGAGCAGCGCCGGGACCGGGACGTCGACGCGCTGGTGACCGAGTGGCAGGCGCTCACCGGGCCCCTGCGCGCCTGGATGGCCGAGCACGGCACGCGACCGCTGGGTGACGTCACCATCCACGAGCAGGACCTGCGCGGGGCGCTGGGCGAGCCCGGCGGGCAGGACACCCCGGCCATGGCGGCGATGCGGGAACGGTTCGTCGGCCGCCTGGCGTCCCGGCTCGACCCCGGGTTGGCGCCGCTCGCGCTGGTCGGGCAGCGGTGGTCGTGGTGCTCGGCGGGGGACCCGCCCGACGCCGCGGTGGAGATCCGCGCGTCGGACTTCGACCTCGCGCGGGCCCTGGTCACCCGCCGCTCGGCCGCCCAGCTGCGGAGCTGGACCACCCGCGGCGACGTGGAGCCCTACCTCGACGCCTTCGCGATCCTCGGGGCGCTCCCGTCGCGGGACCTCAGCGAATAGCGGGCGGCACCTGGCTCGGGAACAGCAGGCGCACGTCGTCGATCGTCACCAGCCGCAGGTGGATGGCCTGCTCGACGACCGCGATGCGCCAGCCGCGGGTCTTGTCGTTGAGCCTCAGGCCGCGCAGCCAGCGCTGGGCGTGGCGGAACGCCTCGCTCTGGGTCTTCGGGCTCGGGGCCGGGCGACCCTCGGCGCGGTGCCAGTCGGCGATCTGCTCGGCGTCGCCGTGGACGTCGCGGGGGACCGTGCCGGGCCCGGCCGTCGCCGCGGCGATGAGCGTCGGGCCGCAGGCCGCGACGAGCACCGACCACCAGGTCTCCGCCGTGGGCAGCGAGGTGTCGATCGTGCGGCCGCCGGCGAGGCCGCCGCTGGTGCCCGGGCCGGAACCGGCCGCCGGGGCGAAGCGCAGCAGCGCCAGGGTCAGCTCCTGACCGTCGGGGAACCACAGGCCGAGCGAGGAGCGGTCGTCGCGCACCAGCAGGCCGTTGCCGGCCCGGATGCGGTCCTTGCCCGGCACCCCGGGGACGAACAGCGTCAGCAGGCCGCCGTGGCGCTGCCGGTTGATGATCAGGTAGGCGTCGTCGCGCACCTCGATCTCCGCGGCGAGCCGCGACACGCGGTCGTCGGTGACGGGGACGTGCCGCGGCGAGCCCAGGCCGCCGCCGACCCGCCCCGTGGTGTCACCGCGGCCGATCGTGATGCGCTCGCCCCACGGGACGGACTGGGTGCGTTCGGTGCGGACGTCGAGGACGGCGAGCCCACCGGCCGGCAGACGGGGCGTGCCGGCCCCGGGGCCGTGGGACGGGCCGTACGCGGCGGTGCGTGATCGCGTCACGCCACCTCCCGGTCGGTCCGGCTGCTCACCCGCCCCCGCGCCGGCGGGGTCCCGTCGGCGGACGTGAGCCTACGCCGGGAGAGGTGCCCTTCCCGGCGTTCGCCCGAACGCGCTGCACCGCGGACTGCAGGACGGTCTGCACCACCGTCCGGCCGCGGTCGACGACCGCGGTCGGGACCGCCAGCGTTCGCCCTGCCGCCCCCTCTTCCCGGAACCCCCCGACGGAGTCCCGGGAAGCCCCGGCCGGCCCCCGCGCCGGAGCCGGCCGAGGTGGAGGTGGCAGCAGACCCCGCCCGGGCCGGCCGGCTGCCCCCGGCACGGCCGGGCGTGGCCCGGGAGGGAACGGGGCCGCGGCGCGTGCCGCGGGCAGCGGCGGCGGAGGGGACGCCGCCGACGACGGGATCGGGTCGGTCGCCGAGGCGGTGGCGACCGGGTCCGCGGGCGGCCGCGAGAACGCGGCCGTGACGAGCACCCGCCCGACCGGGACGTCGGCCCCGGGCAGCAGGTGCAGGTGGGTGCGCTCGGCGAGCCGCCGGGCGTCGGTCTCGCGGGCGTGCTCGAGGTAGCCGCTGAGCAGCTCGTCGGCGAGCACCTCCAGCGGCCAGCGCGCGGCCACGTCGGCGAGGTCGTCGGGGTGGAGCTCCACCCACAGGTGCGGCGCGGTGACGCGCTGCCCGCGCGGCGTCCACACCAGCGCCTCCTCGGAGGCGAGCCTGCGCGCCGCGGCACGGACGAGACCGTCGCCGTGCACCCACGGGCGCCCGAGCAGGCCGCGCACGGCCCGCCGCGCTCGCTCGCCGGGCGACGGCGGGGTCAGGTCGGTGGTGGGCAGGGCGCCGATCACCGCGTCCGGGCCGGCCGCGGGCGCGCCCCGCGTGCTCCACGAGACGGCGAGCCAGGCGAGCGTCACGGTGCCCGCGACCAGGACGAGCACGAGCAGCGCGAGGACGAACGAGCCCGACGCCCACCACGTGAGCAGCAGCAGGACCAGTGCCGCGGCGCCGGCGACGCGCGGGGTGGTCAGGGGTCCGGTCACCGCGCACCCCCGTCGGCGAGCGTGCCGCCGTCCCGGGCGGGCAGGAGCACCAGCGGGTCAGGCAGGTGCTGCGCGGCGGCCCCGAGGACGGTGCTGCCGCGCGCCGCCTCGCCGAGGCCGCTCGGGCCGATCCAGGACACGACGCCCGTGGCGAGGACGAGCAGCATCAGCGCCAGCGCACCGTGCGCCACGACGCCGAGGAGGCGGTCGGGCAGGCCCGGCCGGTGCCAGCCGCCGCCGGTGCGACGGACCAGCGCCTCCCCGACCCGACGGCCGACGCCCCAGCCGACCAGCGCGCCCACGAGGGCGGCGGCCAGGACGACGGCGTAACGGGAGACGGCGGCGTCGGGGGCGAGGACCAGGGGGACGAGCCAGCGCGCCAGCGCCCCGGTGATCAGTACCCCGGCGACGGCGCCGGCCGCGCGCAGGACGAGCCCGGTGCCGCCGCGGCGCCAGCCGCGCAGCGCGGCGACGAGCACCACCGCGAGCACCACCAGGTCGACGACCGTCACGGCTCCTCCTCGGTCCCGTCCCGGGAGCGTCCACACGTCTCCGGGTGACACCGAGTCAACGCCGCGCGGGACGGCCCGGCGGCGGGACGATCGGGAACTAATTCCCGATGTCGCGAGCAGTGCTCTCGGACGGTGGGCCCTCGAGCGGCACCAGGACCTCGGGCATCGCCGGGCTGTCGACCGGCCCGCCCGCCGTCCGTGCCAGGAAGCCGACGATCCCCGCCGCCCCCCAGTGCCACGACGGCTCGCCGCCGAGCGTCCAGGTCCCCGCCTCGCGGGTGGCGCCCCACCGGCCGTCCGGGGTCGCGACGGCCAGGAGCCAGCTCCGGGCGTCGAGCGCGGCGGCCGCGAACTCCTCCTCACCGGTGACCCGGGCGAGCGTGTCGAGGTACCAGCCGGTGCCCGCGGCGCCGCTGTTGGTGGACGTGTGCACCGTCGGGCTGCCCTCGAACTCCGCCCAGGCCCGCCCCACCGGCTCGTCGAGCGCGACGTCGACGAGCCAGCGCCCGGCCGCCCGGGCCCGCTCGAGGTGGCGGGGATCGCCGAGCAGCGCGTGGGCCTGCAACGACACCCACCCGATCCCCGCCGCGCCCTCCTCCATCCCGGTCGCGCGGCGCGGGTTGTCGGGCGTCAGCGCCTGGTCCCCGGCGCCCATCAGGATCGGCCAGGTGGAGCCCCGCCCGGCGGGCTGCGCGGTGCGGTCGAGGAACCCGAGGGCCGCCTCGGCGTGGCCGCGCCAGCGCTCGTCGCCGGTCCACCGGTACATCCGCAGGAAGACGAAGGCCGCGCCGGCGGTGCCGGAGAGGAAGCCGGTGTTGCGCCGGGGCTCGTCCGCGCGTTCGGGCAGACCGCCGTCCGGGTCGAGGCGGCTCGCGAGGTAGGTGGCCCCGCCGACGGCGTGCGCGGCGAGCGCGCGGTCCCCGGTGCGCTCGGCCAGCAGCGAGAGCCCGTGGACGATGCCGGCCTGGCCCTCGCCCATACCGTGGCGGTAGGAGGGCGGGTCGGTGCTGCCCGGGTGGTCCACCCATGCCCACCGGCACATCTCCGGGCACGGCGTCCCGTCGACGCCCTCGGCGCGGCTGAGCAACCAGCGGGTGGCGGCGCGGGCACCGGCGCGGTAGCGGTCGTCGCCCGTGGCCTCCTCGAGGCGCGAGAGCACCTCGGCGATGCCGGCGGCGCCGTCGTCGAACGAGGTGTACGCCCGGGCGGAGGGCCCGTCGGGGTCGACGTAGTCGGGGAAGCGCCCGCGGGACTGCGCGCCGAGCAGGAAGTCCCCGGCGGCCCGGGCCCCGGCGAGGTGGCGGGCGCGGACGGCCGGGTCGGGGGTCGCCGCGGCCAGCGCGAGCAGCCCGTGCGCGACGCCGGCCGCCCCGACGTCGCGGTCGGTCTGGCGGTGCGGGGCCTGGATCGCGCTGGTCCACGCGCGGGCGCCGGGCGGGCCGTCGGGTCCGAGCGGGTCGGCGACGCCGTCGGCGACGAGGCGGTCGGCGAAGGCGGTGGGCAGGGCGTCCGGACCACCCGCCGGGCCACCCGCCGGACCGCGGCGTTCGGCCGCGGGCGCGGCGGCACACGCTGACAGGACGGCGAGGAGCGCCACCACCAGGATCAGCCTCACCGCGGGACCACCGCCGCGGGCGAGCCGCTGTTGACCGCCGAGCGCACCGGCGAGGGCGCGACGACGCCGAACGTGACGCCGCGGGCCCGCAGCGCGTCGATCGCCCGGGGCAGGTAGTCGAGCTGCTCGGGCGGGCAGCCGATGACGTCGCCGGCGTCGTGGAGCAGGATCATCGCCTGGTCGACCGACTCGGTGAGGACGTAGTCGACGAGGGCGTCGGTGCCCGGGCACTGGAAGTCGCCCGGCTTGCTGGACGCCCACTTCCAGTGCACCCCGCCGGTGAGGCCCAGGCGTGCGAGCGCCGCGTCGCCGCCGGGGGAGGGCTGGCCGAACGGGTAGCGGAAGAGGGTCGGCCGCACCCCGGTGATCTCCGTGAGCAGGTCGTTGGTGCGGCCGATCTGGGACTCGGCCTCCTGGGGCGTGAGGTCCGGGAACCAGGGGTGGTCCCAGCCGTGGTTGGCGACGACGTGCCCCTCGGCGGCCACCCGGCGCACCAGGTCCGGGTGGTCCGCGACGTGCTCGCCCTGCAGGAAGAAGGTGGCGGGCACCCGCTTGGCGGCGAGCACGTCCAGGATGTACGGCGTGACCTGCGGCGACGGTCCGTCGTCGAACGTCAGCGCGACGCGGGGGCCGGGTGCGCTGGAGACCGTCGGCGGCAGGGCCCGGTCGGCCGGGGTGGGGGTGTAGCGGCGGCCGGTGAGCTCCCCGCGGTCCGCCGCGCCGGCGAAGGAGCCGGCGAAGGACAGGACGGCGGTGCCCAGCAGGGCGACGAGGAAGAACAGCAGCGAGCGGACGTTCCGGCGCCGGTCGTCGAACGACACAGTGTCGGCGGCCGGGTCAGCGGCGCAGGCGGGCGCCGCGGCGCACGATCCGCACGAGCAGCATCAGTGTGAACACCACGGTGACGCCCATGAGCACCGCCGCCATCGCGTTGATGCCCGTGGCCGCGGCCAGCGCCAGCCCCGTCGTGCCGCCGCCGACCCCGCTGGTCAGGTAGTAGGAGTGCTCGCCGTACATCCGCGCGTTCGTCCCCTTCCGTTCCGTTACCAGGCCTGGCGGTGCGCGTTGAGGCAGCGGACCGCCGCCACCACCGCGCACAGCTCGAGGAAGAAGCCGTAGACGTCCTCGACCAGCACCACCGCGACGAGCGCCACGTCACGGAACCCGCGGTCGGGGACGCGCCACATCGAGGTGACCCGCTCCAGCCACATGACACCGAGCGGGACGAGCCCGATCAGCGCGTAGCGGAACGGCACCTCGTAGATGATCATCAGCGCGAGCATCGCCACGAACAGCACGCGGAAGAACACGCTGAAGCCGAAGAGCACGTAGGACAGGACGTCCTGGCGCGTCGCGGGCGACCAGCCCCGCTTGAGGCACTCGTCCATCCCGCCGCGCCCCCAGCGCAGCCGCTGGCGCCACACCGCGCGGAACGTGCTCGGCGGCGTGGTGTACACGTGCGCGCCCTTCGCGGCGGCCACCCGCCAGCCCCGCGACTTGAGCTCGAGGGTCAGCGCGTAGTCCTCGATGAGCGACGCGCCGTCCCAGGGGGAGCCGTCGCGGTCCGCGGCGACCTGCTCGAGGGCGTGGTTGCGGTACATCGCCGCGGCGCCGCTGGCCACCGAGACCCGCCAGCCGCGCAGGTCGCGCAGGTCGTCGTAGCGGGCGTACTCCAGGCGCTGCAGCCGCCAGGCCAGCCCGCGCCCCGGCGTCGCCCAGTAGCGCGCGCAGACGGCGCCGAGGACGGCGTTGCCGCGCATCGCGGCGGCCATCGCGGCGACGGTGTCGGGCCGTAGCACCGTGTCGGCGTCCATGGTCAGCACGAGGTCGGCGTCGCGGGCGGTCTCGCGCCAGCCGTGGTTGAGCGCGCCGGCCTTCTTGTCCGGGTTGTCGTCCATCTCGAGGACGGTCACCGGGTAGCGGCGCGCGATCTCGGCGGTGCGGTCGCTGCAGTTGTTGGCGACCACCACGACGCCGGTGATCCGCAGTTCGTCGGGGACCTCCTGCGCGAGCAGGCCCTCCACCGTCGCCGCGATCCCCGCCTCCTCGTCGTGCGCGGGCACGAGGACCGTGACGGTGGTGACCGCCGTGGCGCCCCGGGCGGGCCGCGCCGGGGCGGGCCGTGCGGGGGCGGCGACGGCCGTGCGCAGCCGCACCGTGGGGACGTCCGGGTCGCCGGAGCGGCGGGCGGGACGGCGGCGGGTCGAGGGGGGAGTCGAGGGGGAGACGGCCGTGCTGCTCGCCACGCCACCTCCTCGTGCGTCGACCCACGGTCAGCACCCCACTCACCCGATCGGTGGGCTGCTCTTCGGGCATACCGTACACAGCGGAGAATTCGTTACACCATCGTGAGACTCCGGATATCGCGCCCGACGCCGGAGCGTCACTCACCGCCCACCACGTGGCCGCCCACGAGCACCCGGGTGACGGCCAGGTCGGCGTCCAGGAGGACGACGTCGGCAGGGCCGTCCGGCGTGATCCGGCCGAGGTCGGGGCGGCCGAGGAGCCGCGCCGGGGTGGCCGTGGCGGCGGTCACCGCGTCGAGGAGGTCGACCCCCGCCGCGACCGCGGTCCGGACGCCGCGGACGAGCGGGGCGGCGGCGCCGGCGAGCCCGCCGGCGGTGTTCCGGACGACGCCGTCGGCCAGCGTCACGGGCACGCCCGCCAGGCGGGAGGGGCCGTCGGGCATGCCGGCCGCGGCCAGGGCGTCGGTGACGAGCGCCCAGCGACCGGCCGCCGCGCCCGCGGCGAGCCGCACCATCTCACCGGCGACGTGGTGGCCGTCGCCGATGATCGTGACGACCACCTCCGGGCGGGTCAGCGCGACCGCGGCGAGCCCCGGCGCGCGGTGGTCGAGACCGCTCATGGCGTTGTGGAGGTGGGTGACGGCGCGGATCCCGCGGTCGACGGCGCGGTGGGCCTGCCCGGCGTCGGCGTCGCTGTGCCCGGCGGAGACCACCACGCCGCGGTCACGGAGGAGGCCGACGAGCGCGCCGGCGCCGGGGAGCTCCGGGGCGAGGGTGACGACGTCGACCCGGCCGGTGTCGAGCAGGCGGGCGAGCAGCGCGGGGTCGGGGTCGCGACGGTGCTCGGGCGGGTGCGTCCCGAGCCGCGCGGGGGAGAGGAACGGCCCCTCGAGGTGGGCGCCGAGCAGGTGGGCGCCCCCCGGCCGGCCGCGGGCGGCGTCGAGCACGGCCAGCGCCGCCGCCGTGCGGTCCGGGTCGTCGGTGAGCAGCGACGGGCAGACCGCGGTGGTGCCGTCGCGCGCGACGGCGGCGCGGAAGGCGGCGACCTCGTCGACCCCGGCGCGCGCGAGGTCGACCCCGGCGTACCCGTGGCAGAGCAGGTCGACGAACCCGGGGACGGCGACCAGGTCGCCGCGCGCCGGCGGCAGGCCCACCGCGGTCACCCGGCCGTCGGCGACCTCGACGTCGCCGGGGCGCCAGGCCCCGTCGACCACCGCCGCGGAGACGCCGAGCCGCACGCCGGTCAGTGTGCCGCCGGCGCGGACCCGTGTCCCGGGGACACGGTTCGACTCAGAAGCTCGTGGTCTCCAGGCCGCCGGCGGCGGCGAACCCGACCATCCACAGGAAGCACATCACCAGCCCGGCCGCGCCGAGCACCAGGCCGGCCACCGCGAGGCCGCGACCGCCCGCCAGCGCGGACCGGCCGTACCCGACGATCGACAGCACCAGCCCGACCGGCGCCACCACCCACGCGACGACGCCGATGAACGGCACCAGCGAGAGCAGCGCGCCGCAGAGGGCGACGACGAACCCGGCGGTCGCGGGCCCGTTCGAGCGCCGGGCGACGGGGTGGGTCGGCGAGGTCACGGCCGTTCCTCGCCGTCCGGGGACCGCGCGTTACCGGCGCTCCTAGGCTGGACCGCGTGGCCGGGATCGAGATCGTGCGGTTCGTCGTCTCGGCCGGGCACGCGTACGAGGGCCGCCCGGGCGACGGGCCGCGGCCGGTGCCCACGGAGACCCCCGAGGCCATCGAGGTCCGCGCCGGGTACGGCGTCGTCGGCGATCGCTACGCCGGGCGCCCCGCGCACCGCGCGGCCGCGGTGACGCTGCTGGCCGCCGAGGCGCTCGAGGCCGTCGCCGACGAGCTGGGCGTCGCGCCGTTCGACCCGGTGGCCGCGCGGCGCACGGTCGTCACCCGCGGGCTCGAGGTCGAAGCGCTGCGCGGGCGGGAGTTCACGATCGACACCGGCGACGGGCCGGTCCGCCTGGGCGGCGGGCGCCCGGCGGCGCCGTGCGCGTGGATGGACGTCGTCCTCGCGCCGGGTGCCCACGCGGCCCTGCGCGGGCGGGCCGGGGTGCGGTGCGCGGCGCTGTCGTCCGGGACGCTGCGGCTCGGGCCCGCCACGGTGACCGTCGACGACGACCTCGTCCTGGATCCGGCCCGCGCCGGTCTCCCGCACCGGCGCCGTCCCCTCCGGACGTCCGGGGACGAGCCGCCCTCAACCGGGCGCGCCGACGGTGGGATCGGTCTCGACCGCGGGTACGGCGGCACCGCGCCGGGCACGGTCGTGCGGTGAGCGCCGAGACGGGGACCGGAGCGGCCAGCACCACCGAGGGCACGCGGACCATCGGTCGCGCCCGGACGCTGCTGCTGGCGGTCGTCTGCGGCGCCGCGGTGGCCAACATCTACTACGCGCAGCCGCTGCTGCACACGATCGGCGAGGCCTTCGGCGTCGGCGACGGCACCGCCGGGCTGCTGGTGACCGCGTCGCAGGTCGGGTACGCGACGGCGCTGGCGCTGCTGGTGCCCCTCGGCGACCTGCTCGAGCGGCGGCGCCTGGTCTCCGTGCTGCTCGCCGCGTCGGCCGTGTCGCTCGCGCTGGCCGCCGGCGCGCCGTCGTTCGCGCTGCTCGCGGCCGCGGTGGCGCTGGTCGGGGTGACGTCGGCGGTGGCGCAGATCGCCGTGCCGCTCGCCGCGTCGCTGGCGGGCGACCACGAGCGGGGCCGGGTGGTCGGCACCGTCATGAGCGGGCTCCTGCTCGGCATCCTCGGCGCCCGCACGATCGCGGGCTTCGTCGCCGAGGTCGGCGGGTGGCGCTGGGTGTTCGGCGTGGCGGCCGGGGTGATGGTGCTGCTCGCCGTCGTCGTGCGGTTCGGGCTGCCCCGCATCACACCCACCGAGTCGACGACCTACCCGCGGCTGCTGCGCTCGGTGCTCGGCCTCGTGCGCCGCGAGCCCGAGCTGCGCCGCCGGATGGCGCTCGCCGCGGTCGGCATGGGCTGCTTCACGATCCTGTGGACGGCGATCGACTTCCTGCTCTCCGCGCCCCCGTACGGCTACGGCCCGGCGATCGTGGGCCTGTTCGGGCTCGCGGGCCTCGCCGGCGCGGCGATGGCGCCGCTGGCCGGGCGCCTCGCCGACCGGGGTCACGGCACGGTCGTCGTCACGGTCGGGCTGGTCGTGCTGCTGGCGAGCTGGGCGCTGCTCGGGCTCGGTGGGGCGTCGATCGTCGCGCTGATCGCGGGCGTCGTCGTGCTCGACCTCGCCCAGCAGAGCCTGCAGATCAGCCACCAGAGCGTGATCTACGCGCTGGCCCCGCAGGCCCGCAGCCGCGTCACGACGGCGTTCGTCACCTCGGCGTTCCTGGGCGGCACGCTCGCCTCGGCCGCGGTGTCGCTCGTCTACCCGGCGTGGGGCTGGACGGGCGTCTGCGTCCTCGGTGCCGCCGTCGCGGTGCTCGGCCTCGGGATCTGGTTCCTCCCGCGCACCTGATCACCGCGCGATGCCGTGCCGCCAGGCCCACGCGACGAGGGCCGGGCGCCCGTCGACGCCGAGCTTGGAGATCAGGTGGTTGACGTGCGTCTTCACCGTCGCCTCGCTGACCACCAGCCGGGTGGCGGTCTGCTGGTTGGACAGGCCCTGGGCGACGAGGCGCAGCACGTCGACCTCGCGGGCGGTGAGGCCGTCGGCGATCCCCGCGGACGGGTCCGGCGGTGCCGCCGCCGGCGCCCCCGCCAGCTCGACGAGCCGGCGCTGGACGGACGCGTCGAGCACCGAGCCCCCGGCCGCGACGGTCCGGATCGCGGCGACGAGGGCCTCGCCGGTGGTGTCCTTGGTCAGGTAGCCCGCCGCGCCCGCGCGCAGGGCCGGCAGGACGGCGTCGTCGTCGGCGTAGGTGGTGAGCACGAGGACGCGCACCTCGGGGGCCCCGGCCCGCACCGCCGCGGTGACCCCGGCGCCGTCCAGGCCCGGCATCCGCAGGTCGACCAGCGCCACGTCGGGGCGCACGGCGAGCACGAGCGACACGGCCTGCGTGCCGTCGGCCGCCGCGCCCACGACGTCGAGGTCGTCGGCGGCGCCGAGGAGCAGCGCGAGCCCGTCGCGGACGACGGCCTGGTCGTCGGCCAGCACCACGCGGACGGTCACGGCACCCGCTCCGGGGCCAGCACCCGCAGGGTGACCTGCCAGCCGGACCCGTCGTGCCCGGAGTCGAGGGAGCCGCCCAGCAGCGCGGCCCGCTCGGCCAGGCCCGCGAGCCCCTGACCGCCGCCGACGTCCGCCGGCCCGGTGGCGCCGGCAGCCCGGCCCTCGTCGGCCACCCGCACGACCAGGCCGTCCCGGGCGTCGACGGTCACCGCCGCCGTGGCGCCCGGGGCGTGGCGCCCGGCGTTGGTCAGGCCCTCCCGCACCGTCGCGACCGCCGCCTCCCGCCACGGCGCCGGGCAGGCGTCGAGGTCGCCGTGCACGGTCAGGCTCGCGCCGTGCTCGCGGGCCAGGCGCTCGACGTCGGCCGCGGACGCGTGCGGCGCCCGCAGCGCGGCGACGGCCTCCTTGGCCTCGGCCAGGCCGGTGCGGGCGAGGTCGGCGGCGCGGTCGACCTGGGCGATCACCGGGTCGTCCTCGGCGGAGCGCCGGGCCAGCACCGCCCGGATGCCCTGCAGGTGCAGCGAGAGCCCGGAGAGGGTGTGGGCGAGGACGTCGTGCAGGTCGCGGGCGATGCGGGCCCGCTCCTCGGCCGCCGACGACGCGGCCGCCGCGGCGATCTCGGCGCCGCGCAGCGCGTCCCGCTCGGCGAGCAGGGCGACGACGCGGACGTGCTCGCGGTGGAACTCCGCCCGGCTCCACGCGCGGGACGCCAGCAGCGGCACCCCGACGGCCGCCAGCAGCGCCCACGGGCTCGCGGACACGGCGAGGACCACGGCGGCGACCAGCACCGTCAGGACGGCGGCGAACAGGGCGACGACGCGCCGGTCGCCGACCAGCCGGGCGATCATGGTGGCCGCCACGAAGGCCGACGCGTACCCGAGCCCGCGCGGCTCGACGAGGACGGCGGCGAGCCCGCTCAGGGCGGTGACGGCCAGCAGGGCGACCCGCCGCGCGGCGCCGCGTCCGGAGACGACGTCCGGGTCGCGGTCGGCGGCCACCGCCGTCACCGCGCCGGCCAGGACGAGCCCCGCGGCGCCCAGCGCGGCGCCGGTCAGCGGCCACAGCGACGCGGCCGCGAGCAGCAGCCACATCAGCGGCCGCGCCCCGCGCCGCCACCCGCTGCCGTCCGCCGGGGCCGGCACCCCGACGGTCGGCAGCCCGCGCGGCACCGTGCCCGCGACCGGCTCTCCCCGTGGCTCCACCCCGCCGAGTCTGGCCCCGCCGGCGCCCGCGCACACCCGTCCTCCACCCCGTCTCCACCCGCGGGTGGACGCCCGCGCCCACCCGCGGGGGCGACCGTCGACGCCGTCGGCCGGCGACCCCGCCGGCCCGGGAGGGAGGACGGGGATGGACGGGACGCTCTCGGCGGTCATCGGGATCGCGGTGCTGGTGTGGGTGGTCGTCAACCAGGTGCGGGCCCGGCCGCTGAGCGCGCGCCGGATGCGGATCGCCGGGATCCTCGGGGTGGTCGGCCTCGTGCAGCTGGTCGGCGCGGCCGCCGCGGGACCGGTGCCGGCGCTCGGCTGGGTGCTGCTGCTGGCCGGGCTGGCGATCGGCGCGCTGCTCGGGGGCATCCGCGCCGGGACGGTCCGGCTCTGGGTACGCGACGGCGTCGTCTGGACCCAGGGGCACGCGGCGACGGCGGCGCTCTGGGTCGTCGGGATCGCCGCGCACGTCGGTCTGGACCTGCTGGCCCGGGCCGTCGCGCCCGGTTCGGCGACGATCGACGGCGCGAGCGTCCTGCTCTTCGTGGCCGTCAGCCTGGGTGTCCAGGGCGTCGTCACCGCCCGGCGGGCCGCAGTGCTGACCGGCGACCGTCCGACGGTCCGGGTCTAGGCGCCCAGGAGCGCGGAGAGGTCCGACGCGGAGGCCGCGGTGGCCGCCGCGTGGGCCTGCAGGTGGGGACGCAGCCGCGCGGCCGGCCCGGACACGGTCAGGGCCGCGACGACGCCGCCGTGGAACCCGCGGACCGGGGCGGCGGCGCCGGCGAGGGCCGGGTCGAACTCGCCGTCGACCACCGCGTACCCGGCGTCCCGCACGGCGGCGAGCAGGCCCGCGTCGGCGCCGACGGCGCGGGCCGCGGCGCCGTCGCGCTCGGCGCGCAGGACGCGGCCCGCGGACGTCGTCGCGGCCGGGATCACGACGACGTCGAACCGCGCGCGCAGCGCCCCGCCGCCGGCCGCGGCGGTCAGCAGCGTCGCCACCCGCAGGCCGTGCAGGCGGCAGAGGTGGGCGTCCTCGCCGGTGCGGGCGGCCAGCGCGACGAGCGCCGGGCCGGCGGAGCGCACGAGCCGGGCCTCGGTGGTGCCGGCGGCGAGGGCGTAGAGGCGCCAGCCCAGGGCGTAGCGCCGGGAGCGGTCGTCGCGCTCGACGAGCCCCTCGGCCTCCAGCGCCGCGAGCGCCCGGGAGACCTGGCTCGTCCCGCGGCCGGTCAGCGCGGCCAGCCGGCCGACCCCGAGCCCCGCGGCCCGCGCCTCGGGCGTGGCCAGGGCGGAGAGCAGGTCGGCGTCGCGGCGCAGCCCCGCCGAGCGCGGCCCGCTCACGCGGCGAGCCCGATCATCACCAGCGCCACGGCCCCGCCCAGCGTCCACGCCGCCGTGCGCCACCAGTTCGTCCGCACCAGCCGGGCGTGCACCGCGGGGTCGAAGCCCCGGGCCAGCCGCTGGTGGCACGGCACCGAGACGCCCACCGTCACCGCCACCGTCGCGGCCCCGCACAGCCCGGCGACGAGCGCGGCCCCCAGCGGCACCCCGTCCGGGCGCCACACCAGCAGCACCGCGCACGTCAGGCCCTGCACCGCCCACGGCCCGCCGACGAGCCATCCCATGAGCCGGGTGTGGCGGGCGTGGACGGCGATCCAGTCCGGACCCACCATCTGCGCGAACCCGGGGTAGACGAGCAGCTGGATCACCCAGACCAGCCCCGTGCAGTACCACACGGCGGCCGCGTGGACCCCGAGCAGCAGCTCGCCCACCAGCGGATTTGCGCTCACCGCACCGATTCTTGCCGAGGTCGGGCCCGCGCGCCTTCACTGGCCGTCGTCCACCGTCGAGAGCCGGGACACCGTGAAGATCACCGACATCCGCCTCGAGCACCGCGAGACCGTGCTCGACCCGCCGTGCCGCGCGGCCTGGGACCCCGAGCCGCGCGGCCGCTTCGCCGCCACGATCGTCCACGTCGAGACCGACGAGGGCGTCGTCGGCGTCGGCTCCGGCGACACGATGGCCGGCTTCGACGCGTACCGCGAGCTCTTCCTCGGCACCGACCCGCTGGCCACCGAGCTCCAGGTGCGCCGCATCGAGTCCGTCGGCTTCCACGCCGGGCGCTTCTGGCCCCTCGAGGCCGCGCTCTGGGACGTGGTGGGCCAGGTCGCCGGCCTGCCGGTGGCGACGCTGTTCGGCGGCGTCACCGACCGCCTGCCCGTCTACGCCTCCTGGTGCTCGGAGCAGCCGCCGCAGCGCCGCGCCGACGACGCGGTCCGGCTGGTGGAGCAGGGCATCCGGGCGGTCAAGGTGCGGGCCCACCCGCGGCGGCTCGACCAGGGCGTCGCCACGGTCGCGGCGATGCGCGCGGCGGTCGGCGACCGGCTCGACATCATGGTCGACCTCAACCAGGCCTGGCGGATGCCCGGCGACGTCACCGAGCCGCTCGAGCTCGCCGCGGTCCGCCGCGTGGTGCGCCGGCTGGCCGAGTACGACGTCGCGTGGGTCGAGGAGCCGCTGCCCTACGCCGACGCCGAGGGCCACCGCCTGCTGCGCGCCGACAACCCGGGCCTGCGGATCGCGGCGGGGGAGATGCTCGACTCGCTGCCCGCGACCCTCGCGCTGCTCGAGGCCGACGCGCTGGACGTCTACCAGGCCGACGTCGTGCTCGCCCTGGGCATGACCCGCGCCCGCCAGCTCGCCGAGGCCGCCCGCGCCCGCCACCGGCGCTTCACCCCGCACACCTGGACGAACGGTCTCGGGCTGCTCGCGAACCTGCACGTCGCGGCCGGTGTCGGCGCCGGGCCCTACCTGGAGTTCCCCGACGACCCGGCCGGCGGCTGGACCCCGGAGCGCCGCGACTTCCTGCTCGCCGAGCCGCTCCGTCCCGACCCGGACGGCATGCTGGTCGTGCCCGACGCCCCCGGCCTGGGCGCCGTGCTCGCCGACCGGCCCTAGAACGGCGGTCCCGGCTCCTGTCCCCCCGGGAGCCGGGACCGTCACCCACCCTCCACCCACCCCTCAGGGAGCGCGGGCATGACCACGACGGACACCGGGACCCCGTGCGCCGGCGTGGCCGCCGGCACCTTCCTCTCCGGCCCCGGGCCGGTCGTGGACTTCGGGCCCGGCGCGGTGGCCCGAATTCCCGGCCACCTGGCCGACCAGGGGGCGCGGCGCGTGCTGGTGGTCACCGACCGCGGCCTCCGCGCCGCCGGCGTGGTGGACGCGGTCCTCGCGCCGGTGCGCGCCGCAGGGGTCGCGGTCGAGGTGTTCGACGACGTGCGCGGCAACCCGGCCGTCGACGTCGTCGAGCGCGGCGCGGGGCACGCCCGCGACCTGGGGATGGACGCCGTGCTCGCCCTCGGCGGCGGGTCGAGCCTGGACGCGGCCAAGGGCATCGCCCTGCTCGCGCCGACGCCCGGGGCGCGCGCCGACGGCACCGGCACCCCGCCGGTCGCGGGGCTGCCCGTGGTCGCCGTGCCCACCACGGCCGGAACCGGGGCCGAGACCAACGGGTTCGGCGTGCTCGAGGA
The DNA here is from genome assembly GCF_039542135.1 of Actinomycetospora chlora. Lineage (NCBI taxonomy): Bacteria > Bacillati > Actinomycetota > Actinomycetes > Pseudonocardiales > Pseudonocardiaceae > Actinomycetospora > Actinomycetospora chlora. The sequence continues at coordinate 108,849 of NZ_BAABHO010000005.1, read as the reverse complement.
CCCGGCGACGCGGCAGAAGGTCTACTGCGGCGACGCGAGCGTCGTGCCGCGCGTCGCCGTCCTCGACCCGGAGCTGACCCACGGGCTGCCCGCGGCCCCGACGGCGGCCACCGGCGTCGACGCGCTCGTGCACGGCCTGGAGTCGCTGGCCTCCCGGGGCCGCGACCCGGTCTCGGAGGCGTTCGCCGCCGAGGCCGTCCGGCGGGCCTGGGCGTGGTTGCCGACGGCGGTGGGGGACGGGAGCAACCCCCGGGCGCGGGCGGAGATGCTCGTCGCCGCGCACCTGGCCGGGCAGGCGCTCACGCGCAGCGGGCTGGGCCTCGTGCACGGGCTCGCGCACAGCCTGAGCCTGCACACCGGCGCGGTCCACGGCGTCGCGCTGGCCGCGGTGCTGCCCGAGGTCGTCGGCTGGTCCCTCGACGCGGATCCGGCCGGGTGGGCGCGGGCGGCCGAGGCCGCCGGGCTGCCCGGCGCGTCCGCCCTGCCCGAGGCCCTCGCCGGCGTGCTCGACGCCGTCGGCACCCGGGTCTCGGTGGCCGACCTCGGGGCGGTCCCCGCCCAGCACGAGGCCCTCGCGCGGACGGCGCTCGCCGACCCCGTCACCCGCAACGCCCCGCGGCACCCGTCGTCGGTCGACGAGGTCGTGGCCCTGCTCGGGCGCTGCTGAGGGCCTTACCTGAGCGTCCGATGTGAACCGTCGGGCCCCGGCGTCCGGATTTTTGGTTGTGCAACAGGTTTGGCCGCGGAGTCCTCGCTGCGCGCGTAGAGCCGCCCCGAGGCCGGTACCTACCGTCGGGAGCGTGATCGACCCGTGGGCCCGCACCACCCGGCCCGTGGCCCGCCGCTCCCCCCGGACTCCCACAGGAGGCCCTGTGACCGTTCTCGACGAGACCATCCCCGACCACGTCACGCGCATCAACGAGGCGAAGACGCCGACGGGACCCGGCCGCCCGGGTGCCAGCACCGCGCACATCACCCCGTCGACCGAGCACCTCTCCGTCGAGGACATCGAGCGGCTCGGGGCCGAGCTCGACGCCATCCGCGAGCGCGTCATGTCCTCGCTCGGCGAGGACGACGCCCGCTACATCCGTCGCGTCATCCGCGCGCAGCGGGGCCTCGACGCCGTCGGTCGCATCCTGCTGCTCGGCGCGCTGTTCCCGCCGGCCTTCCTGGCGGGCACCGCGTCGCTCGCGCTGGCCAAGATCCTCGAGAACATGGAGATCGGCCACAACGTCCTGCACGGCCAGTGGGACTGGATGCGCGACCCGGAGATCAACTCCACCACGTGGGAGTGGGACCACGTCTCCACCGCGCGCAGCTGGCAGCAGACGCACAACTACCTGCACCACACGTACACGAACGTCCACGGCAAGGACCGCGACATCGGCTACAACGTGCTCCGGGTCGACCCGGAGCAGGAGTGGAAGCCGATCTACCTGTTCCAGACGATCACCAACGCCGGCCTCGCCATGATCTTCGAGTGGGGCATCGCGGCGTTCGACCTCGAGCTGGACCAGATCCAGCGGGGCGAGGCGACCTGGGCCGACAAGCTCCCCGAGCTCAAGAAGATGGGGCGCAAGGCCGGCAAGCAGGCCCTGAAGGACTTCGTCATCTTCCCGGCGCTCTCCGGGCCGTCGTTCGTCCCCAACCTCGTGGGCAACGTGCTGGCCAACATCGTGCGCAACATCTGGTCCCACGCCGTGATCTTCTGCGGGCACTTCCCGGTCGAGGTGGAGACCTTCGACGAGGAGCGGCTGGAGAACGAGTCGCAGGCCGAGTGGTACGTCCGGCAGATGCTGGGCTCGGCGAACATCGAGGGCTCGGTCCTGCTGCACGTCATGACCGGGAACCTGTCGCACCAGATCGAGCACCACCTGTTCCCGGACATGCCCTCGCGGCGCTACCGCACCATCGCGCCCGAGATCCGCGACCTCTGCCGGCGCTACGGCCTGCCGTACCACTCGGGGCCGATGTGGAAGCAGTACGGCGGCGTGCTCGCCAAGATCGCGCGGCTGTCGTTCCCGGGCGGGCACCAGCGCACCATGAAGCAACGGCTCAAGGCGCTGCCGCTCGGCCGCCGCCGCGCCGAGTCGGTGGGCGCCCGCCGGGACGCGGCCCTGGCGGCCTGACAGCCCGAGCGCTCAGCCCTCCGCGAGGCCCGGTCCGCCGGCGCGGAGGGCGAGCGCGACCTCCAGGCGGCCCACCGGGTCGTCGAGGACGCCCGCGAAGGCCTCCTTGAGGCGCGCGAGCCGGTAGCGCACGGTCTGCGGGTGGACGTGCAGGCGCGTGGCCGCCTCGGCGATGTCGCCGTGGGCGTCGAGCCAGGCCGTCAGCGTGCTCACGGCACGGTCGCGCGCCGCGGCCGTCATGCGCCGCAGCGGCTCGAGACGTTGGGCCACGAGGTCGGCGGTGAGCGTGACGTCCGCGTGCAGCAGCAGGGCGAGCAGGTGGTCGTCGGCGCGGACCAGGCCCTCGCCCGGCACGTGCCCCTCGAGGTGCAGGGCGTACGCGGCGCGGGCCCGCGTGACGGTGCGGGCCACCTGGTCCGTGCCCACGGCCGGGCCGAGCACCCCGCTGGTGCCCCGCAGGGCGTCGGCGAGGGCGTCGAGACGGCCGGGACCCTCGGGGTCGGGCACGAAGACGATCCCGAGACGGTCGACCACCGACGCCGCCACGTCCGGCGGCAGCCGACGGCAGACGATCCCCAGCGACTCCTCCGGGAGCACCAGCGCGGCGAGCGCCCGCGGAGCCGGCCACCCGACCTCGCGCGCGAGCGCCTCGACCTCCGCGGCCTCCGGCGGCGGGGTGCGGCACAGGCGCTCGACCAGCGCGTGCTGGCGGGCCTGGCGGGAGCCCGCGGCGAGCGACTGCTCGTAGGCGTAGCCGGACACCGACGCGGCCGCGAGCTGCTCGATGTAGGCGAACAGCGCCTCGGCGAGGCGGAAGATGGCGTCGGGCTCGAGCTCGTAGTCGTCGCTCGCGGCCGCGATGCGCCGCCACAGCACCCGCGACCCGATGCGGTAGGCGCTCTGCAGGGCGTCCATCGTGCGGCCGTGGCGGTGCTCGACGCGGCCGAGCTCGAAGTAGACGGCGGTGTCGGGCAGCGCGTCGTCGGTACCGAGCAGGTCGAGGAACTGGTCGAGCGCCACCGACACGCCCAGCCGGATCCGGCGGCCGAACTCGCCGTCCATGGACAGCGAGTACTCGGCGACCTCCGCCCGGACCGTCGCGATGATCTCGTCGCCGGCGTCGAGCACGACCGGCCGCAGCCGCAGCCGCGCCTTCTCCGGCACCTCGGCCCACGGATGACGGCGCGAGGCCCCGCTGGCTGCGCACCCACCGTCGCTCACGGGTCCAGTGTCGCAGGATCGCGGGCGGGCGCCAGGCTCGGCGTGACGCGGCCCCCGTCACGCACACCCGCGATCCGGCGGGGACGACAATGATCGCGTGACCAGGTCCTCGCGGCGGTGGCTGCCCCCGTGGGCGAGGGCCCCCGGCGCGCGGACGTCGCTGGCCGTCGGGACGCTGGGGCTGCTCGTGGCCGGGTCGGGGCTGCGGCCGCTGACCCGGCGCTGGCCGGCCGCGGTGCTCGGCAGCCTGCTCTCCTCGACGGCCACCGAGACGCCGCGGGCCACCGCCCTCGTGCTGGGTACCGGCGCGGCGGTGGCCGTGCGCCGCGGCGCGGCGCGCCACCCGGCCGGCCGGGTCGGTCTCGGGGCGGGGGCACTCGCGCTGGCCGTGCTCCTCGGGCTCGACCGCGGGGCCCGGGCGGACGCCGCGGGCCTCGAGGACGCCCTGCGCGCCGAGCTCGGCCCGGTGGAGCTGCCCGCCCGCGGCCGCGTGGTCGGGTCGCTGCTCGCGCGCCGCCGCTACGCCTCGGCCCGTGACGTGCCCTACGGGCCCGACCCCGTCGCCAACCTGCTCGACGTCTGGCGCGATCCCCGCCTGCCCGACGACGCCCGGGCCCCGGTGCTGCTGCAGATCCACGGGGGCGCGTGGTCGTCGGGGAGCAAGGCCGCCGACGCCCACCCGCTGATGGCGGCGATGGTCCGGCGCGGCTGGGTGTGCCTGTCGGTCGACTACCGGCTGGGCCCCGCCGAGCGCTGGCCGGCCCAGATCGTCGACGTCAAGCGGGCCCTGGCGTGGACCCGCGCGCACGTCGCCGAGTACGGCGGCGACCCGGCGCGCATCGCCATCACCGGCGGCTCGTCCGGCGCGCACCTCGCGGCGCTCGCGGCGCTGACGCCGGGGGCGTGGCAACCGGGGTTCGCCGACGCCGACACCTCCGTCGCCGCCGCCGTCTGCCTCTACGGCATCTACGACCTCACCACCGACGACGGCAGCGGCACCCTCGACGAGCTGCTCGCCGAGACGCTCATGCCCACCCCGCTGGGCGAGGACTCCCACCCTTACGTCGCCGCGTCCCCGTCGGCGCGGGTGCACGCGGGCGCGCCGCCGTTCATGGTGCTGCACGGCACCGGCGACGCGATCGTCGTGCCCGCTCAGAGCCGGGCGTTCGTCGCGCGGCTGCGCGCGGTGTCGCGGGCGCCCGTGGTGCACGCCGAGCTCGCCCACGCCCAGCACGGCTTCGATCTCGTGCCGACGGCCCGCACGCTGGTCACGGTGCGGGCGGTCGCGGCCTTCCTGGAGACGGTCGTGGGAGGCGGGGTCGGCCGGGGCCCCCGCGCCGATCGTTAGGCTCGTGGGACCACTGCTCGACCCCGGGAGTCACCGTCGTGTCCTCGCTCGCCGCGCCCCACCCCACCGCCCGCGTCAGCGTCCGGGTGACGGCGGGCACCACCGCGGGCCAGGCGGTGCGCGAGGCCGGACTCCCGTCGTCCGGTCCCGAGGCGGTCGTCGTGGTCCGCGACGCCGACGGCGGGCTGCGCGACCTGTCCTGGGCGCCGGACACCGACGTCGAGGTCACGCCCGTGGCGGCCGACACCGAGGCCGGGCGCTCGGTGATCCGCCACTCGGCCGCGCACGTGCTCGCCCAGGCGGTGCAGCAGCTGTTCCCCGAGGCCAAGCTGGGCATCGGCCCGCCGATCACCGACGGCTTCTACTACGACTTCGCGGTCGACCGGCCGTTCACGCCCGAGGACCTCGAGGCCCTCGAGAAGGCGATGCGCAAGATCATCAAGGCGAAGCAGCGCTTCGTGCGCCGCGAGTACGCCTCGCTGGACGACGCGCGCGCCGAGCTGGCGTCCGAGCCGTTCAAGCTGGAGCTCGTCGACCTGAAGGGGACGGTCGACACCAGCGAGGTCATGGAGGTCGGCGAGGGCGACCTCACGGCCTACGACAACGTGCACGCCCACACCGGCGAGCGCGTGTGGGGCGACCTGTGCCGCGGCCCGCACATCCCCACCACCGGCTACATCCCGGCCTTCACGATCCTGCGCTCGTCCGCGGCGTACTGGCGGGGCGACCAGCGCAACGCCGCGCTCCAGCGCATCTACGGCACGGCGTGGGAGAGCCAGGAGGCCCAGGACGCCTACCTCGAGCGGGTCGCCGAGGCCGAGCGCCGCGACCACCGCCGCCTGGGTGCCGAGCTCGACCTGTTCAGCTTCCCCGACGAGATCGGCTCGGGGCTCGCGGTGTTCCACCCCAAGGGCGGGATCATCCGCAAGGAGCTCGAGGACTACAGCCGCCAGCGCCACGCCGAGGCGGGCTACGAGTTCGTCAACACCCCGCACGCCACCAAGGGCGAGCTCTTCCAGGTCTCCGGTCACCTCGACTGGTACCGCGAGGGCATGTTCCCCGCGATGCACCTCGACGCGGAGTACGACGACGCCGGCGAGCTGAAGCGCCAGGGCGTCGACTACTTCCTCAAGCCGATGAACTGCCCGATGCACAACCTGATCTTCCGGTCGCGTGGGCGGTCCTACCGGGAGCTGCCGCTGCGGCTCTTCGAGTTCGGCACCGTGTACCGCTACGAGAAGTCCGGCGTGGTGCACGGGCTCACGCGCGCCCGCGGCTTCACCCAGGACGACGCGCACATCTACTGCACGCGCGACCAGATGCGCGGCGAGATCCGTTCGCTGCTGCAGTTCGTGCTCGACCTGCTGCGTGACTACGGGCTGGACGACTTCTACCTCGAGCTCTCCACCCGCAACCCGGAGAAGTCGATCGGCTCCGACGAGGCGTGGGAGGAGGCCACCGAGGTCCTGCGCGAGGTGGCCGAGGGCGCGGGGCTCGACCTCGTGCTCGACCCGGGCGGCGCCGCGTTCTACGCGCCGAAGATCTCGGTACAGGCCAAGGACGCCATCGGGCGCACCTGGCAGATGTCGACCATCCAGGTCGACCTCATGCTCCCGGACCGCTTCGAGCTGGAGTACACCGCGCCGGACGGCTCCCGCCAGCGACCGGTCATGATCCACCGCGCGCTCTTCGGGTCGATCGAGCGCTTCTTCGGCGTCCTCACCGAGCACTACGCGGGGGCGTTCCCGGCGTGGCTCTCGCCGGTGCAGGTCGTGGGCATCCCGGTCTCGGGGGACCAGAGCGAGTACGTCGCGGGCATCGCGGCCCGCCTGCGCGCCGAGGGCCTGCGCGTCGAGGTCGACGACTCCGACGACCGGATGCAGAAGAAGATCCGCAACCACACGCTCCAGAAGGTGCCGTTCCTGCTGCTGGCCGGGGGCAAGGACGCCGACGCCGGCGCCGTCTCGTTCCGGTTCCGCGACGGCTCGCAGCGCAACGGGGTGCCGGTCGACGACGCCGTGACGGCGCTGGTCGACTGGGTGCGGCGCCGGGAGAACGCCTCGCCCGACGCGGAGAAGTTCACGCCCTGATGTCCGAGGACGTCACGAGGGACGCGCAGGACCTCGACGAGCTCTGGGGTGCCGGGACCCCGGACGGCTTCCGGCGCCTCTGGGCGCCGCACCGCATGGCCTACATCGCGGGGGAGCAGGGCACCGGCCAGGTCGAGGGCGGCGGCTGCCCTCTGTGCCGGATCCCGACCCTCGACGACGCCGACGGTCTCGTGCTGCACCGGGGCGAGCGCGTGTACGCGGTGCTCAACCTGCACCCGTACAACCCCGGGCACCTCATGGTCGTGCCGTACCGCCACGTGGCGGGGCTCGACGAGCTCGACACCGAGGAGTCCGCCGAGCTCGTCGGCGTCACCCAGCAGGCGGTGCGGGCGCTGCGCACGGTCGCCGCGCCCCACGGCTTCAACGTCGGCATCAACCTGGGTCACGTCGCCGGCGGCTCGCTCGCCGACCACCTGCACCAGCACGTCGTGCCCCGGTGGGGCGGCGACGCCAACTTCATCACGGTCATCGGCCAGACGAAGGTCATCCCGCAGCTGCTGGCGGAGACCCGCGGCCGGCTCGCGGAGGCGTGGGGCACGTGATCAACGAGTGGGCCCGGGCGGCGATGAGGGGCGGGATCGAGCCGACCGCCGCCTGGCTGGTCCGGCGCGGGGTGCACCCGGACGTCGTGACGGTCGCCGGCACCGTCGCGTCGACGGCCTCGGCGCTGCTGCTCATCCCCACCGGGCACCTGTTCGCGGCGTCGCTGGTCGTGTGGGCCTTCGCGATGCTCGACGTGCTCGACGGCGCCATGGCCCGCGCGCGGGGGGTGAAGAGCCCGTTCGGCGGGGTGCTCGACTCCGTCGGCGACCGCCTCGTCGACGGCGCCGTCTTCGCCGCCATCGCCTGGTGGGCGTTCTCGGTGGACCGGCCGCTGCTCGCCGCCCTCGCCCTGGTCTGCCTCGTCGCGGGGCAGCTGATCTCCTACATCAAGGCGCGCGCCGAGGCCGCGGGCCTGCGCGCCGACGGCGGCATCGTCGAGCGGGCCGAGCGGCTCATCCTGGGCCTCGGGGGCTGCGGGCTCACCGGGCTCGGGGTCCCGTACGCCCTGGACGTAGCGCTCTGGCTGCTGACGGTCGGCTCGCTGGTCACCGTCGGGCAGCGGGTGCTGGCCGTGTGGCGCAGCGCCCGCGACCAGTACGGCGCGGCCACCGGCGTCACCGACCAGGCCCCGACCGACCACCCGGAGGCCGCCGGGTGACGACCACCGCGGAGCGGGCGGGCGATCTCGGCTACGCGGCGGGCTGGCGCCTCGTGCGCGCCGTCCCCGCACCGCTGGCGCGCTGGGCCTTCGACCACGGCGCCGACCTGGCCGCGCGCCGCGGCGGCCCGGGGGTGCGGCGGCTGCGCGGCAACCTCGCCCGCGTCCGTCCGGACGCGGACGCCGACGAGCTCGACGCCCTCACCGCCGCCGGCCTGCGCTCCTACGCGCGCTACTGGCGCGAGGCGTTCCGCCTGCCCGCCCTGGACCACGAGGCGATCGTGCGCCGTCCCGTCGTGGAGGGCCGGGAGCACCTCGACGCCGCCCTGGCCACCGGCCGCGGCGCGGTCGTGGCGCTGACCCACTCGGGCAACTGGGACATGGCCGGGCTCTGGCTCGTCGCCCACTCCGGGCGCTTCACCACCGTGGCCGAGCGGCTGAAGCCCGAGTCGCTCTACGAGCGCTTCGTGGCCTACCGGGAGTCGCTCGGCATGGAGATCCTGCCGATGACCGGCGGCGAGGCCCCGGTCCGCGGCCTCGTCCGGGCCCTGCGCGCGGGACGTGTGGTGTGCCTCGTGGCCGACCGCGACCTCTCCGCCCACGGGGTCCCGGTGACCTTCTTCGGCGCGCCGTCCTCCATGCCGCCGGGCCCGGCGGCCCTCGCCGCCGCCACGGGCGCCGCCCTGCTCCCGGTGGGGCTGTGGTTCACCGACGACCCCGTCGAGGGCGAGGGCTGGGGCTTCCGCATCCACCCGCCGGTGCCCGTCCCCGACCGCGCCGCGATCCCCGCCGCGACCCAGCGCCTCGCCGACACCTTCGCCGCCGACATCACCGAGCACCCCACCGACTGGCACATGCTCCAGCGCGTCTTCCGCGACGACCCCTGACACCTCTCCAGAACGATCTCCCCACCGTGCCGCGAGCGCGAGGACGCTGGCGGCACGCCCGGGAGATCGAACCGGCGAGCTGCCCGAGGGTGGAACCGTCGGCGGTCGGGCTGCGTCGAAACCCGCATGGAGCTCGATCAACCGTTCCGCGGGTCCGAGGCCGTGGCCCGCGGGATCGTGAGCAAGGCCCGGCTGCGCGGGCCGGAGTTCGTGTCCCTCGGGCACGACGTGTACATCGCGGCCGGCACCGTGGTGGACCTGCCGGGCGAGGCGCGCGCCGCGGTGCTGCGCCACCCCGACGGGGTGGTCACGGGCACCACGGCGGCCGCGCTGCTCGGCGCGACGGAGGCGGTGGCCGACGTGGGCGGGACCGGGGCTCCCGTCGAGCTCCTCGTGCCCGGCGCCGGGATCCGTTTCGCGCGGCGGCGTCGTCGTGCGCCGGGCCGCGTTCCCGCCGGACGAGGTGGTGATGGCACCGGGCGGAGGACCCCTGCCGCTGACCTCGCCGGCCCGGACGATCGTCGAGGTCGCGCGCCGCCTGAGCACCGTCGACGCCGTGGTCGTCGCCGACGCGCTGTGCCGGCGCGCCGGCGTCGGGCCCGCCGACGTCGTCGCGCTCGCCGACCGGCACAGGGGGGAGCGGGGGATGGCGCGGGTGCGGGCGGCCGCGGCGCTGATCGACCCGCGGTCGGACACCCCGCGGCGCACCCGGGTGCGGATCGGCGTCCGCCTCGCGCGGCTCGCGCCCCCGCAGGCCGCCGTGCTCGTCCGGGCGCCCGGCACCGGGGAGGTCCTCGGCGCGCTCGACCTGGCGTGGCCGGACCGGCGGGCCGGGGCGCTCGTCGACCGCCACCCCGAGATCGCCTGGTACTGCGCCGAGGCGCTCGGTGCGCGGGGCTGGGACGTCGTCTGCCTCGGGGGCCAGGGGGCCGACACCGTCGAGCACGTCGTGTCGCGGGTCGCCGCCCTGCTGGCACGGGTGGCCCGCCGGGAGTGGCGCGACGTGCCCGATCTGCGGGGCCGTGTCCCGCGGCGTCCGGCTGCTCCGCGGACGTACCCCGCGGCGGGTGCTCCGGCCGTTGCCGGTGCCCGTTCGACCGTTCGACGGATGGGTGACGTGGACCACACACGGGCGAGTTAGTATTCATCGCATGAACACGGCGGTGCGTCCCGGCTCGCCGGCCGGGCTGCGCGACGCCAACCGGCGACGGGTGCTGGACACCGTCCGGGAGGCCGGGGCGCCGACCCAGGCGGAGATCGCCGCGAGCACCGGCCTCGCCCCCGCCACCGTGTCCAACATCGTGCGCGACCTCGGTGCGGCGGGGCTGCTGGAGGCGGGCGACGAGGTCCGGGGCGGGCGGCGCGTGCGGGCGGTGCGGCTGGTCCGCGGGGCCGGGCTGGTCGCGGGCATCGACTTCGGGCACCGGCACGTGCGGGTCGCGCTGGCCGACCTCGCCGACCCCGCGGCCGCGGCCGGGCACGCCGACCCGCCCGCGTGCACCGAGGTGCGGGCCGACCTCGGCGAGGAGCACGGCGTCGACGACGGCCTGGCAACGGCGGCCCGGATGCTCGACGAGGTGGTCGCCCGCGCCGGTGTGCGGCGGGCGGCGCTGCGCGGTGCGGTGGTGGGCCTGCCGGCGCCGCTGGACGTCGCCACCGGGGTGGTCGGGGCGTCCGGGGTGCTGCCCGGGTGGGTGGGCGTCCCGGTGGCCGGCCGGGTCACCGAGCACCTCGGCGTGCCGAGCTGGGTGGACAACGACGCGACGCTCGGCACCCTCGCCGAGCAGCGGTGGGGCGCGCTGCGGGGCGTCGACGACGGCCTGTTCCTCAAGCTCTCGGACGGTGTCGGCGCCGGGATGGTGCTGGCGGGGCGCCTCTACCGCGGACCGGACGGGACGGCCGGGGAGATCGGCCACGTCGCCGTCGACCCGGGGGACCGGTTCGCCGCGGTCTGCCGCTGCGGGCACCGCGGCTGCCTGGAGACGCTGGTGTCGACGCGCACGGTGACCGCGATGCTCGAGCCCCTGCTCGGCGGCCCGCCCACCGTCGCCGACGTCGTCGCCCGCGCCCAGGAGGGCCACGCCCCGGCCCGGCGGGTGCTCGCCGACACCGGCCACCACGTCGGCGCCGCCCTCGCCGGCCTGTGCACGGTGCTCACCCCGCGGCGGATCGTCGTCGGCGGGGAGCTCGCCCAGGCCGGCGACCTCCTGCTCGCCCCGCTGCACGCCGCGCTCGAGGCCGCGGCGCTGCCCGGCACGACCCGCACGGCGACCGTCGTGACGGCCGGGCTCGCCGAGCACGCCCCCGTCCTCGGGGCCCTCGCCCTGGCCTTCGACCGGTGTGCCCTGCGGACCTGAGGTCCACCTGGCGCGCGTACCCCGCGCGCGAGAAGATCACGTCGTTGTGTTCATCCGTTGACGACGTTCGGACGCCGCCTTAGCCTGTGGCTCGCATCACACGACAACGGCGCCCGGAGATGCGGAGGCCCCTGGTGACCGTTCCCCCCGCGACCACGACGGCGGACCGGTTGCCGCACGCCCTCGACGCCGCCGCGGTGGCCGAGCGGCTCGCCGGCCGGCGCCCCGCGGTCTTCCTCGACTACGACGGGGTGCTCACCCCGATCGTCCCGCGGCCCGAGGACGCGATCATGACCGACGACATGCGCGGCATCGTCCACGCGCTCGCCGGCCGCTGCCCGGTCTGCGTGGTCTCCGGGCGCGACCGCGGGGTCGTCGCCGAGCTCATGGGCCTCGACGACCTGATCATCGCGGGCAGCCACGGCTTCGACATCCACGACCCGCAGCGCGGCGTCATCGAGCACGAGGCCTCGCGCGGGTGGGAGGACCTCGTCGCCGAGATCACGCGCCGGGTGACCGACGGCGCCGCGGAGATCGAGGGCACCCAGGTCGAGCCCAAGCACGCCTCGGTCGCCCTGCACGACCGCCACGTCGCCGACGCGGACCGGCCGCGGGTCGAGGCGCTGGTCGAGGCTGTCCTGGCCGAGCACCCGGGGCAGCTGCGCGTGACCCCGGGCAAGTTCGTCCACGAGATCCAGCCGAAGATCGACTGGAACAAGGGCAAGGCCGTCGACCACCTCATCGACGTCCTGGACCTCGACCACCCGGACGTCGTGCCGATCTACCTCGGCGACGACATCACCGACGAGGACGCGTTCCGGGCACTCGCGGCGCGCGGTGGTGATCACCGCGAGCCCGGTCTGGGCATCCTCGTGATCGACCCGGCCGACGCCGCGGCCCGGGAGACCGCGGCGACCGCCGTCCTGTCCACCGTCGACGAGGTCGGCCGCTTCCTCGACGGTCTCGCCCGATGACCCCGACACACCCAGGAGTACGGAGCACCCCGTGACAGCGACCGACACGGTCCCCGACCCGACCTCCGACGCCGGCGACGTCCTGCCCGGCGGCGCCGTCGCCGGCGACTTCACGCTGACCTGGACCGGTCTCGAGCCCGACGACGAGGGCCTGCGCGAGGCCCTCACCAGCACCGGCAACGGCTACTTCTGCACCCGCGGCGCGGCCGAGTGGGAGGACACCGACGCGCCGAGGCACTACGCCGGCACCTACGCCCACGGCGCCTACAACCGCGAGACGACGATCCTGGGCGGGCGCCCGGTGCTCAACGAGGACCTCGTCAACCTGCCGAACTGGCTGGTCCTCAAGCTGCGGATCGAGGGCGAGGAGGCCATCCGCCTCGACAACGTCGAGGTGCTGGACTACCGCCACTCCTACGACATCCGCACGGCGACCGTCAGCCGCGAGTTCCGCTTCCGCGACCGCGCGGGCCGGGAGACGACCCTGCGCAGCCGGCGCTTCGTGTCGATGGCCCACAGCCACCAGGCGGCGATGGAGTGGACGGTCACCGCCGAGAACTGGACGGGCCGGATCGGGATCGTCTCGGCCATCGACGGCCGCGTCGACAACACCATGGTCGCCCGCTACCGCGACCTCGAGGGCCGCCACCTCGATCCCGTCACGCCGCGCACGTTCGGTCCCGAGATCATCGCGCTCAAGGTGCGGACCCGGCAGTCGAACCTCTACGTCTCCGAGGCCGCCCGCACCCGGGTCTACCGGGCCCGCGGCCGCGGCTGGGAGAAGGTCGAACCCGCCCGCACGCTCCACCAGATGAACGACTACATCCAGCAGGTCCTCGACCTCGACCTCACCGAGGGCGAGACCGTGCGGGTCGAGAAGATCGTGTCGTTCTTCACCAGCCACGACAACGCGATCACCGAGACGCTCACCGCCGCGGGCCGCCACGTCGAGCGCTACCCGGACTTCGCCGGCTGCTACGACGAGCACCTCGCCGCCTGGGACGAGTACTGGGACGTCGCCGACGTCGAGGTGCCGCACGAGCCGCGCATCCAGCTCCTGCTGCGCTTCCACATGGCGCACGTGCTGCAGGTCTGCTCGCGGCACACCGCCCGCCACGACGCCGGGGTCCCCGCCCGCGGGCTGAACGGCGAGGCCTACCGCGGCCACGTCTTCTGGGACGAGCTCTACGTCTACCCGTTCCTCAACTACCGGCTGCCCGAGATCACGCGCGGCCTGCTGATGTACCGCTACCGCCGCCTCGCCGAGGCCCGCGCGGCGGCGGAGGAGTCGGGCTACCGCGGCGCGATGTTCCCGTGGCAGTCGGGCAGCGACGGCACCGAGGAGACGCAGGTCGTCCACCTCAACCCGCTGTCGGGCCAGTGGGACCCCGACCACTCGCACAACCAGCGCCACGTCAACGCGGCGATCTTCTACAACGTCTGGCAGTACTACCAGGCCACCGACGACCTCGAGTTCCTGCGCGACTACGGCGCCGAGCTGATGCTCGAGATCGCGAGGTTCTGGGCGTCGATCGCCCACAAGAACACGAACACCGGGCGCTACGAGATCCACGGCGTGATGGGGCCCGACGAGTTCCACGAGCGCTATCCCGGCGCCGAGGACGGCGGGCTGCGCAACAACGCCTACACCAACGTCATGGTCGCGTGGATCTGCGCGACCGCGCCGAAGGTCCTCGCGCTGCTGCCCAAGAGCCGCCGCCGCGTGCTGCGCAGCCGTCTCGGGATCACCGACGACGAGATCGCGCGCTGGTCGGAGATGGCCACGTCGATGGTCGTGCCGACCCACCGTGACGCCGACGGCAAGCCGGTGATCACCCAGTTCGAGGGCTACGAGTCCCTCGAGGAGCTCGACTGGGAGGGCTACCGGTCGCGCCACAGGAACATCCAGCGCATGGACCGCATCCTCAAAGCCGAGGGTGACGACCCGGACCGCTACAAGCTCGCCAAGCAGGCCGACGCGGTCATGCTGTTCTTCCTGTTCTCCGACGGCGAGCTGCGCGAGATCCTCTCGCGGCTGGGCTACGACGCCATCGCCGGCGACGACGACCTCGCCCGCCGGACCATCGCCTACTACGACCGGCGCACCTCGCACGGCTCGACGCTCTCGCTCGTCGCGCACGCCGCGGTGCTGGCCGGCATCGACCCCGAGAGCTCCTGGGAGCGCTTCCTCGTCGCCGTCGAGTCCGACATCGGCGACGTGCAGGGCGGCACGACCAAGGAGGGCATCCACATGGGGGTCATGTCGGGGACCCTCGACCTGCTCCAGCGCGCCTACCTCGGCGTCGGCGCCCGCGACGGGGTGCTGAGCTTCGCGCCGCGCCTCACGCTGCGGCTCGACGGGCTCGCGCTCTCGCTGGTCTTCCAGGGCACGACGCTGCGCGTGCACGTCGCCGACGGGTCCCTGACCGTCGCGGTCCAGACCGAGGGCTTCAGCCACCCCGTGCGGATCGGCCTGGGCGACGAGGTCCGCGAGCTCGGCGCGGGCCAGGAGTGGACGGTCCCGCTCGGCCGCGACGGGCGCGTCACGGACGGGTCCGGCGCGGCGGTGTCGGCGGCGGTGACGCCGCCGGCCGCGACGGACGGCGCGACGGGCGGGAACGGCGACGGGCCCCTGCAGGGGTCGGCCACCAGCGGCGAGCACGACCACGGAGGGAACGGCGCATGAGCGGGTTCAAGGGAGCGATCTTCGACGTCGACGGCGTCCTCGTCGACTCGCCCCACGAGGAGGCCTGGCGCGAGTCGTTGCGCGAGCTCATGGAGGGCCCGTGGTCCGACATCGTCGCGCAGACCAGCTACGCGCCGGAGAAGTTCACCCCGGCGCTCTACCACGAGCGCATGTCGGGCAAGCCGCGCAAGGCCGGCGCCACCGCGGCGCTCGAGTACTTCGGGGTCCCCGACATCGACCGCCGCGTGCAGGAGTACGGCGAGTACAAGCAGGAGATGATCGTGAGATTGATCTCCGAGGGAAGGTTCTCGGCCTACGACGACGCTGTGCGGTTCGTGCTGAAGGTCAAGGACTCGGGCATCCCGGTCGCGGCCGCGTCCTCCTCGAAGAACGCCAAGATGTTCCTCGAGAAGATCGACCTCTCGCGCTTCGGCGGGTCCGGCAACCTGCACCAGGTCTTCGACGTGGACGTGTCCGGCCGCGACTTCGCGCAGGGCAAGCCGCACCCCGAGATCTTCCTGACCGCGGCGAAGGAGCTGGGCGTCGACCCGGCCGACGCGTTCGTCTGCGAGGACGCGACCAACGGCATCCAGGCGGCGAAGGCCGGCGGCTTCGGCGGGCTCGGCGTCTCGCGCGCCGACGACGTCGAGGCGCTGCGGGCCGAGGGGGCCGACCTCGTCGTCACGTCGATGGACACCGTCGACGTCGACGCCCTGTCGCGGCACGAACTGGTGGAACAGCGGTGACGGGGGAGGGCGAGCTGACCGTCGGCGTCGACGTCGGCGGCACCAAGATCGCGGCCGGCGTCGTCGACGAGGCCGGCAAGCTGCTGGCCTCGACGCGGCGCGAGACGCCGGCGACGGACACCCACCTCGTGCTCGAGGCCATCGGGGACGCCGTCCGGGAGCTGCGCAGCCACCACGCGATCGCCGGGGTGGGCATCGGCGCCGCCGGGTTCGTCGACTCCGGGCGCGCCAAGGTCCTCTTCGCGCCCAACCTCGCGTGGCGCGACGAGGACCTGCGCGACGAGCTCTCGGGCCGCCTCGACATCCCGGTGGTCGTGGAGAACGACGCCAACGCCGTGGCCTGGGCCGAGTCGCGCTTCGGTGCGGGCCGCGACCACGACGACCTCGTCGCGATCACGATCGGCACCGGCGTCGGCGGCGGGATCATCACCAATGGTCGGCTGCTGCGCGGCGGCTTCGGCGTGGCCGCGGAGATCGGCCACATCACGATGGTGCCGTACGGGCGCCGCTGCGGCTGCGGGCTGCAGGGGTGCTGGGAGCAGTACGGCTCCGGGCGCGCACTGCTGACCGAGGCCCTGGAGATCGCCCGCCACTCGCCGGCCTTCGCGGCCGGCCTGATCTCGGCCGCCGGCGGGGACCCGAACGCGATCACCGGTGAGCTGGTGACCACGTGCGCCCAGCAGGGCGACGTCGCCGCGCTGCACTGCTACGACGAGATCGGCCGCTGGATCGGCCTCGGACTCGCGCAGCTCGCGGCCGTGCTCGACCCGACGCTGTTCGTCATCGGCGGCGGGGTCTCCGCCGCCGGCGAGCTGCTGCGCAGCCGGGTCGAGGAGACCTTCCGCGCGAACCTCACCGGACGCGGGCACCGGCCCGTCGCCGAGGTGCGGCTCGCCGAGTTGGGATGGGAGTCCGGCATGGTCGGCGCGGCCGACCTGGCGCGGACGAGTCATGACAGTGCCGTTCCGGGGAGTGACCGATGACCAGCGAACCAGGATCCACACCGGGATCCACACCGGGGCAGCCCGGATCCAGGGAGAAGACGACCGCCCAGGCGATCCTGATCTCCATCGTCGCCGCGGTCGGCGGCTTCCTCTTCGGCTTCGACTCGAGCGTCATCAACGGCGCGGTCAAGGCCATCAACTCGCAGTTCGGCCTGGAGAACAGCCCGCTGCTGTCCGGCTTCGCCGTCGCCGTCGCGCTGCTCGGCTCGGCGGTGGGCGCGTGGTTCGCCGGGCCGGCGGCCGACCGCTACGGCCGCGTGCGCGTCATGCTGATCGCCGCCGTCGCGTTCGCCGTCAGCTCGGTCCTGTCCGGCCTGGCGTTCGCGGTCTGGGACCTGATCCTCTGGCGGTTCATCGCCGGCATCGGCATCGGCATCGCCTCGGTCATCGCCCCGGCGTACATCGCCGAGATCGCCCCCGCCCGCATCCGCGGCTCGCTGGCCTCGCTGCAGCAGATGGCGATCGTGCTCGGCATCTTCGTCGCCCTGCTCTCGGACGCCCTGCTGCAGTACAGCGCCGGCGGTGCGGCCAACGAGCTCTTCCTCGGCGCCGAGGCGTGGCGCTGGATGTTCATCGTCGGTGTCATCCCGTCGGTGATCTACGGCCTCCTCGCGCTGCGCATCCCGGAGTCGCCGCGCTACCTCGTGGCCAAGGGCCGGCTCGACGAGGCCGGCGTGGTGCTGGGCCGGGTCCTCGGGACCTCGGCCGACGCCGTCCAGCACAAGGTCCAGGAGATCGCCGAGAGCCTGCGCCGGGAGGACAAGCCGAGCCTGCGTGACCTCCGCGGTCACGCCGCGGGGCTGCGCCCGATCGTCTGGGTCGGCATCCTGCTGTCGGTCTTCCAGCAGTTCGTCGGCATCAACGTCATCTTCTACTACTCGACGACGCTCTGGCAGGCGGTCGGCTTCTCCGAGAACGACTCGTTCATCGCGTCGGTCATCAACGCGCTGATCAACGTCGTCTCGACGATCGTCGCGATCATCATCGTCGACCGGGTCGGCCGGAAGCCGATGCTGCTCGGTGGCTCGGCCGGCATGGTCGTGACGCTCGCCGTCATGGCCGTCGCGTTCTCGCAGTCCGTGCTCACGGTCGGCGCGGACGGCAAGGAGAGCCCGAGCCTGCCCGGTGTGTGGGGGCCGGTCGCCCTCGTCGCGGC
Organism: Actinomycetospora chlora; assembly: GCF_039542135.1. NCBI lineage: Bacteria > Bacillati > Actinomycetota > Actinomycetes > Pseudonocardiales > Pseudonocardiaceae > Actinomycetospora > Actinomycetospora chlora. The sequence goes on along the minus strand of NZ_BAABHO010000005.1, from coordinate 91,029 downwards.
CAACCTCTACGTGGTCTCCTTCGCGGTCACCTGGGGACCCGTCGTGTGGGTGCTGCTCGGGGAGATCTTCCCGAACTGGCTGCGGGCCGCCGCCCTGGCCGTCGCCGCGGCGGCGCAGTGGATCGCGAACTTCATCGTGACCGTGTCGTTCCAGGCCCTGGCGGACCTGAGCCTCACCTTCGCGTACGGCCTGTACGCCCTCATGGCCCTGTTGTCCTTCTTCTTCGTCATGCGGTTCGTGCAGGAGACGAAGGGCAAGGAGCTCGAGGAGATGGTCGGCTGATCCGACCCTCTGCCGGGACGAACGCGCCGTTCGCTGCGTCGGGAGCAGCGAACGGCGCGTTCGTGTCCCGGGGTCGGGCGCCGTTCGGCCGAACGCCCGCCGCCGCACGGGGAGCGCACGCGCCCTCAGTACGCTGGCCCGCGCCATGCGCATCGGGATCGTCTGTCCGTACTCGCTGGACGTCGCGGGCGGGGTCCAGGCGCACGTCCTCGACCTCGCGCGGGCACTGACGGGTCTCGGGCACCACGTCGACGTGCTCGCGCCGGCGGGGCGCGACACCCCGGTGCCGGCCGGGGTGACGCGGGCCGGGAAGGCCGTCGGCGTCCCGTACAACGGTTCGGTCGCGCGGCTGACGTTCGGGCCGGTCTCGCTCGCACGTGTGCGGCGCTGGTTGCGCGACGGCCACTTCGACGTCCTGCACGTCCACGAGCCGACCGCGCCGAGCCTGTCGTTCCTCGCGCTGGTCGTCGCCGAGGGGCCCGTGGTGGCGACGTTCCACACCTCCACCCCCCGCTCGCGCACGATGACGTTCTTCGAGCCGGTGCTGCGCCCGCTGCTCGAGCGCGTGACGGCGCGGATCGCGGTGTCCCCGCTGGCGCGCCAGGTCTACGTCGAGCACCTCGGCGGCGACGCCGTCGAGATCCCCAACGGCGTGGACGTCGCGGCCTTCGCCGGGGCCGCGCCGCTCCCCGGCTACTCCCGCCACGGCGACGGGGCGACGGTCGGCTTCGTCGGGCGCTACAACGAGCCGCGCAAGGGGATGCCGCTGCTGCTCGAGGCGCTGCGCCCGCTGGCCGCGCGGCGGGCGGACCTGCGGCTGCTGGTGGTCGGCCGGGGCGACGAGGACGAGCTGCGGGAGACCGCGGGCCCGGAACTCGCCGGCCGCATCGAGCTGCTCGGCGCCGTCGACGAGCCCACGAAGGCGTCGATGCTGGCGTCGGTCGACCTGCTCGCCACCCCCAACACCGGCGGCGAGAGCTTCGGGGTGGTGCTGGCCGAGGGCATGGCGGCCGGGGCGCCGGTGGTCGCCAGCGACATCGACGCGTTCCGCCGGGTGCTCGGCGAGCCGCCGGCCGGGGTGACGGTGACCAGCGGCGACGCGGGCGCGTGGGGCGCCGCGATCGCCGCCCTGCTCGACGACCCCGCCCGCCGCGAGGCCCTGCGCGGCGCGGGCGGCGAGCGCGTCGCCGCGTTCGACTGGTCGGTGGTGGCGGCGGCGGTGCTGCGCGTCTACGAGGTCGCGGTCGCCGCCGACCCGCGACGGGTGGGGGCCGGCGGGACGCTCTCCGCCCCGGGCCTACGGTCGTCCCCGTGACGCTCCTGGGCCCCTCCGGTGTCCTGTTGATCATCGTCGTCACCGCGGTCGTGCTGCTGGTGGTCGTCACCGCGGCGGTCATGGTGGCGCGGGCCCGCCGCCTGGACCGCCTGCACGTGCGCACCGACGCCGCGACGGCCGCGCTCGCGGCGGTGCTCGACCGGCGGGCGGCGGTCGTCCGCGCGAGCGCCGCGACGGCCGGCCCCGTGGCGCTGGCCGACGCCGACCGGCGGGCCCTGCGCGCGGCCGCCCGCGCCGCCGCGGCCGGCGGCTCGGCCGGTGGCTCGACGGGCGGGCACGTCCCCGACCTCGAGCGCGAGGCCGCCGAGAACGACCTGACCCGCGCGCTCGCGCCGCTCGACACCGCCGCGCTGCCCGCCGACCTCGCCGCCGAGCTCGCCGACGCGAACGCGCGGGTGTCGGTGGCCCGGCGCGTCCACAACGACGCCGTGCGGGACACCCGGGCGCTGCGCGGTCGGCGGATGGTGCGCTGGCTGCACCTCGCGGGCACCGCGCCGGTGCCGCGCTACTTCGAGATCGCCGAGCCCGGCCCGGACGGCGTCCACGCCGCGGCCCCGGCCGTGCGCTCGGCGCAGGACGCGGTCCGGGTGGTCGTCGTCGACGGGGACCGCCGGGTGCTGCTGTTCGAGGGCGTCGACCCGGCGCGGCCCGCCGAGTCGTTCTGGTTCGCCCCGGGCGGCGGCATCGCGGCGGGGGAGGAGCCGGTGGACGCCGTCGTCCGCACCCTGCGGGAGGAGACCGGCCTGACCGTCGAGCCCGGCAGCGTCCGGGGCCCGCTGTGGGTGCGCGAGGTCGTGTTCGAGGCCGGCGGCGTCACGTACGCCGGCCGGGAGCTGTTCCACGCCGTGCCGGTGCCCTCCGGCGACGTCGACACCAGCGGCTTCACCGAGCACGAGTCGCGCACCGTGCGCGGGCACCGCTGGTGGACCCCGGCCGAGCTCGCCGTGACGCTCGACGTCGTGCACCCGCACCAGCTGCCCGACCTGCTCGCCGACCCCCACGCCCTCGAGCCCGGCACGGTCCCGCTCGCGATCCACTGACCGGCCCGGACGTGCACCGCGTCACGGCAGCCGACCCCGTCGCGGTCGTACGATCGTCGGTGGACGTCGACGTCGTACGCATCCGGAGGACCACACCGTGACCAGGCCCGAGCCCGTCCCCGCCACCGGCACCGGAGGGGTCAAGCGCGGCCTCGCCGACATGCTCAAGGGCGGCGTGATCATGGACGTGGTCACGCCCGAGCAGGCGAAGGTCGCCGAGGACGCCGGCGCCGTCGCCGTCATGGCCCTCGAGCGCGTGCCCGCGGACATCCGCGCCCAGGGCGGCGTGGCCCGCATGTCGGACCCGGACATGGTCGCCGGCATCGTCGAGGCGGTCTCGATCCCCGTCATGGCCAAGGCCCGCATCGGGCACTTCGTCGAGGCGCAGGTGCTGCAGTCGATCGGCGTCGACTACGTCGACGAGTCCGAGGTGCTCACGCCCGCCGACGAGGCCCACCACATCGACAAGTGGGCGTTCACCGTCCCCTTCGTCTGCGGTGCGACCAACCTCGGCGAGGCGCTGCGGCGCATCGGCGAGGGCGCGGCGATGATCCGCTCCAAGGGTGAGGCCGGCACGGGCAACGTCGTCGAGGCCACGCGGCACATGCGCGCGATCCGCTCGGAGATCCGGGCGCTGTCGCGGATGGACGCCCAGGAGCTCTACGCGGCGGCCAAGGAGCTGCGCGCGCCGGTGGCGCTCGTGCAGGAGGTCGCCGAGGCCGGGCGCCTGCCGGTGGTGCTGTTCACCGCGGGCGGCATCGCCACCCCGGCCGACGCCGCGATGATGATGCAGCTGGGCGCCGAGGGCGTGTTCGTGGGCTCGGGCATCTTCAAGTCCGGCGACCCGGCCCGCCGCGCCGAGGCGATCGTGCGGGCCACGACGTTCCACGACGACCCCGACGTCATCGCCAAGGTCTCGGCGGGGCTCGGCGAGGCGATGGTCGGGCGCACGACGGCCGACATGCCCGAGCACGAGCGGCTCGCCACGCGCGGGTGGTGAGCGGCGGTCGCGGGGCCGCGTGGGACCATCGGTCCGTGAGTGCTGCCGATCCCGAGGCGCGCACCGAACAGCTCCGCGCCGTCGAGCCCACCCCGGCACCCCCGGTGCCCCCGCGCCCGCGCCGCCGGCCCGCCGACGACGCTCCCGAGGTCGAGGAGCCGGCGCAGCGCAACGGCATGGGCCTGCCGGCCCTGGTGCTCGGTCTGCTCGCCGCGGCGACGTGCTGGACGGGCTGGGCGGGCGTCGTCCTGGGCCTGCCCGCGATCGTCGCGGGCTACCTCGGCGCGCGGCGCGCGTTCCACAACCTGGCCACCGACGGCGCGTCGTCCCTCGGCGGCCTCGTCACCGGCCTGATCGGGCTCGTGGTGGGCGCGATCGTCGTGTGGCCGACGCTGTTCGGCACCGGGCAGTTCGGCGACGGCCTGACGCTCGACCAGTGCATGGCCCAGTCGACGTCCGCGCGCGAGATGCACATGTGCAAGTCGCAGCACCTGCAGGAGTTCAACCAGCGCTACCCGAACGCGGCGGAGTAGCGGTCGGTGGCACGATGCCGCCATGACGTCCGCCTCACCTCCGGCCCGCCAGGGCGCCGACCCGCGTGAGCGCGACGGCGGGCTCGGCACCGGCGCTCTCGCCCTCGGTCTCGTCGCCACCGGCACGGGCCTGACCGCCGCGCTGTGGTCGGGGATGGACTGGCTCGCCTGGACGGCCCTCGTGCTGGGGCTCCTCGGCCTGGTGGTCGGCTTCATCGGCGCGCGCCGCGCGTTCCACGATCCGCACCGCAACGGCGCCATGTCGCTCAGCGGGTTCGTCCTCGCCCTGATCGGGCTGATCATCGGGGCCTGGCTGGTCGTGCCGGCGCTGCTCGGCATCGGCACGTTCGGCGAGGGCCTCACGCTCGACGAGTGCATGGCGCAGGCGCAGGGCCAGCACGAGGAGCGGATGTGCGCCTCCCAGCACATCGACGAGTACCGCGCCCGCTACGGCGACCCGGGCGGCAGCGGGGGTTAGCCGGACCGGTGCATGCCCGGCGCCCCGATCGGTGACCCCCGGGGGCGTGACGGGACACCAGCAGGAGCACCCCGGGTTCGAGCACCGGATGACCCCGCCCGCCGACTGCGGCGAGGAGAGCTACCGCGGTAGCGGCCGGCTCGCCGGCAAGGTCGCGCTGATCACCGGCGGGGACAGCGGCATCGGCCGGGCCGTCGCGATCGCGTTCGCCCGGGAGGGTGCCGACGTCGCGTTCGGGCACCTGCCGGCCGAGGAGGCCGACGGCAAGGAGGTCGAGCGCCTGGTCGGCGAGGCCGGGCGGACCGCCGTGCGCCTGCCCGGCGACCTCACCGACCCGCAGGCGTGCCGCGACCTCGTCGCCCGCACCGTCGAGGCGTTCGGCCGGATCGACGTGCTGGTCAACAACGCCGCGTTCCAGATGGTCCGCGCGCGCCTGGAGGACGTGCCCGACGAGGAGTGGGACCGCACGGTCGCGACCAACCTCGACGCGCTGTTCCACGTGACGAAGGCGGCGCTGCCGCACATGGGGCCGGGCGGGTCGATCGTCAACACGACGTCGGTGAACTCCGACAACCCGCCGCCCGGGCTCATCGCCTACGACGCCACGAAGGCCGGCATCGCGAACTTCACCGCCGCCCTCGCCCGGCAGTACGGCGACCGCGGCATCCGGGCGAACAGCGTCGCCCCGGGCCCGATCTGGACGCCGCTCATCCCGGCGACGATGCCTGCCGAGGACGTCGCGGGGTTCGGTCAGGACACCCCGCTGGGCCGGCCCGGCCAGCCCGTCGAGCTCGCGCCGGTCTACGTCATGCTCGCCTCCGACGAGGCCAGCTACGTCTCCGGTGCCCGGATCGCGGTCACGGGCGGGACGCCGATCCTGTGATTCCTACACTGGAGGCGTGAGCACCCCCGTCGGCGTCCTGGCCCTGCAGGGCAACGTCCCCGAGCACCTCGACGCGCTGCGCGCCTGCGGCGCGGAGGCGCGCCCGGTGCGCCGGCCCTCGGAGCTCGCCGACGTGGCGGGCCTGGTGCTGCCGGGCGGGGAGTCGACGACGCTGTCGAAGCTGCTCGAGGCCGTCGAGCTGCTGGAGCCGCTGCGCGAGCGCCTGCGTGCCGGGATGCCGGCGTTCGGCTCCTGCGCGGGCATGATCCTGCTCGCCCGCGAGGCCATCGACGGCCGCCCGGACCAGCACCAGCTCGGCGCGCTCGACATCACCGTGCGCCGCAACGCCTTCGGCCGCCAGGTGCAGTCGTTCGAGGCCGACCTCGCCGTCACCGGCGTGGCCGGCGGGCCCGTGCGCGCGGTGTTCATCCGGGCGCCGTGGGTGGAGTCGACCGGGCGCGGCGTCGAGGTGCTCGCGCGCGTCCCGGGCTCGGTGCGGGGCGAGGCGTCGGGCAAGGTCGTCGCCGTCCGCCAGGGCGCGGTGATGGCCACGGCGTTCCACCCCGAGCAGACCGGCGACGCCCGCCTGCACGACCTGTTCCTGCGCCGCGTGCGGGAGTACGCGGCCGCGAGCTGATCCCTCTGCACGCAGGTCTGGGTGTCGGGAGTGGACCCAGGTCGGTACGCTGCGGCGATGCGCTACGCCGATGGCCCCACCGTCGAGGCCGCCGTCCACGTCGACGCGCCGCCGGCGCGGGTGTGGCCGCTCGTGTGCGACATCCACCTCGTCGCCGAGACCTCCGAGGAGTTGCAGGAGGCGCACTGGCTCCCGGCCCCGGAGGGTCCCGGGGACGGCGCGACGCCCGCCGTCGGGCACCGCTTCCGGGGACGGAACTCCCATCCGAAGGCGGGGGAGTGGGAGACGGTCTCGACGGTCGTCGAGTGCGACGAGGAGCGCCGCTTCGCCTGGGCGGTGATGGACACCGAGAACCCCACGGCGCTGTGGCGCTTCACCCTCACCCCGGCCGACGGCGGTACGGAGCTGCGGCAGTGGGTCCGCATGGGACCGGGCCGGTCGAACCTGAACGCGGCCATCGAGCGCATGCCCGACAAGGAGGAGCGCATCGTCGCCGGTCGCTGCCGGGAGTGGCAGCAGAGCATCGAGCGGACCCTGGCCGGGATCAAGGAGCGCGCCGAGTCGTGAGGCGGAGCTGATGCGCACCGCGACCACCGTCGAGGCGTCCGGGGCGCCGTGGGGCGAGACGGTCGACCTCGTCGTCGAGGCCGAGCGTCTCGGGCTCGACGTGTGCTGGGTGGCCGAGGCCTGGGGTTCCGACGCGCCGTCGCCGCTGGGCTTCCTCGCCGCGCGCACCGAGCGGATGCTGCTCGGCTCGGGTGTCGTGCAGGTCGGCACGCGCACGCCGGCGCTGATCGCGCAGACCGCGCTGACGCTGCAGGCGATGTCGGAGGGCCGCTTCCTGCTGGGCCTGGGCAGCTCCGGCCCGCAGGTGGTCGAGGGGCTGCACGGCGTCCCGTTCGCCCACCCGCTCGGGCGGATGCGCGAGACCGTCGAGGTCGTGCGGCGGGTGATGGCGGGGGAGAAGGTCACCTACGACGGCCGCCACGTGGTGCTGCCGCTGCCCGGCGGCGAGGCGCGCCCGATGCGGGTGTCGGTGACGGCCGAGGAGCCCGTCCCGATCTACCTCGCAACGCTCTCGCCGCGGATGCTGCGGCTCACCGGCGAGGTCGCGGACGGCTGGCTGGGCACGAGTTTCGTCCCCGAGGGCGCCGCCGCCTCCCTCGAGCCGCTCGCCGCCGGGGCCGCGGCGGCCGGGCGGCGGCTCGCCGACCTCGACCTCTGCCAGGGCGCCGAGGTCGCGTTCGCCCGGGACCCCGACGAGCTCGCGGCGATGCTCGACGCGCGCCGCGCGGGCCTGGCGTTCAGCCTCGGCGGGATGGGCTCGGCGAGCCGGAACTTCTACCACGACGCCTACGCCCGCCAGGGCTTCGCCGACGTGGCCGCCGAGGTGCGCTCGCTCTGGCAGGAGGGGCGCCGCGACGCCGCGGCGCAGGCCGTCCCGCGGGCGATGGTCGCGGCCACGACGCTGATCGGCACCGAGGACGGTGTCCGCGAGCGCCTGCGGGCGTGGCGCGACGCCGGGATCACCACGGTGCGGCTCTACCCGGCGGGCGCCGACCTCTCCGAGCGGTTGGACACGCTGGGGCGGGCGATCGAGCTGGTCCGCGACACGGAGCGTCAAGGGGAGCACGCCGATGGGGGAGCTGGAGCCATCGGGGACGGTGTGGGATGACCGAGGCCCTGCGCTGGCGCGACCTCGACAGCAGCACGTGCTCCATCGCCCGCACGATGGCCGTGCTCGGCGAGCCGTGGACGGTGCTCGTGGTGCGCGACCTGCTGCACGGCGTGCGCCGGTTCGACGACCTCGTCGCGCACCTCGGGATCGCGCGGACGGTGCTGACCCGCCGGCTGGCCGTGCTCGCGGAGAACGGGCTGGTGGAGACCGCGGAGTACCGCGAGCCGGGCCGCCGGACGCGGCGGGAGTACCGGCCCACCGCGGCGTGCCTCGAGCTGCGGCCGGCGCTCATGGCGCTGATGGCGTGGGGCGACCGCCACCGCGGTGACGGCGACGGCCCGCCCGTGGTGGTGCGCCACGAGGGCTGCGGGGAGCCGGTCGAGCTGGTGGCGGAGTGCGCCGCGGGTCACCGCCTCGGCACGCAGGACCGGGTGCGCAGCACGCCGGGGCCGGGGGCGCGGGTCTCGGGCACGCAGCGGAGCGGAGCTGCCCCGGCGGCGCGGCCCGCACCCCCGGAGTGATCACTGTGCGGCGTCGGCGACCTTGTCGATCGTCTGCGCCATCTGCTCCTCGGTGACCATCGGGAAGAAGCCGCGGAACTGGTCGTCCTCGACGCCGCTCCAGTCGTAGACCTGCGTGACCTCGGTGCCGTTGCCCGACGGCTCGAGCCGCCAGGTCCAGGTGTGACCCTTGGCGGTGACGTCGCCGAGCTTGTCGGTGTAGCCGTCCAGCGGGTGCAGCTGCGGCGCCCAGCCGATCTCGCGGTCCTGCTCGTAGGCCGTCACGGTGTTGAGCATCTGGTAGTCGCCCAGCGCGTCCTGGCGCATGTTCATGACGAACTGGTCGCCGACGCCGCTGACGGTCGCGTTGCCGTCGACGCCCTGGAGCATCCCGGCGCCGTCGAACTCGTGGTGACGCCCGGGCTCCGCGAGGATCGCGAAGATCCGGTCGGGCTTCGCGTCGACGGTCCGGGTGACGGTCACGCTGTCGTCGCTCATGGGTCCCTCCGCTGGGTCAGGTGTCGCCCGTCACGTGCCCGGCGCACCGATCCACCAAACGGTTGGGCCCTATCGGCCGGGCGGCGCCAGCCGGTAGACGGCGTCGGCGCCGTCGTCGCTGACGTAGACCGCGCCGTCGGGACCCTGGACGGCGGCCACGGGGCGTCCCCAGCGCGACCCGTCGGGACCCTGGAAGCCGCCGACGAGGGTGCGCTGGCCGTCGAGCGTGCCGCCCCGCCACGAGTAGAAGGACACCTCGGGGGCGCGCGGGGTCTGGCGGTTCCACGACCCGTGCACGCCGACGAGCGCGCCCTGGCCGTAGGGCGCCGGGAGCGTGCCGAACGCGAGCCCCAGCGGGGCCGAGTGGGCCCCCATGGTCTGCTCGATCGGCGTGAGCGACCGGCAGTCGAGGGCGCGTCCGTCGGCGTTGGTCTCGGCGTCGGCGACGAAGGGGACGTCGGACGGGTCGATCGCGCTGTTCGGCACGCCGGGGTTCACGTCCGGGTCCGGGTTGCAGTACGGCCAGCCGACGTCGCGGCCCGGGTAGAGCCGGGCGAGCTCCTCGGGCGGGTGGTCGTCGACGTAGTCGGGGATGACGCGCCCGCGCGCCGAGCCGTCGTCGTCGCCGTAGGGGCGGTCGTACGGGAACGGGATGTTGTCGCGGTTGTTGACCGCGGTCCAGACGGCGCCGTCGGGGGCGATCGCGAGGCCGGTGCCGTTGCGCACGCCGCGGGCGTACGGCTCGGCGGGCCCGCCGCCCGGCGGCACCCGCAGGATCGACGCCCGTTGCGGCGTCGACTCGCGGTCCTGCGGGGAGACGTTGCCGGTGGAGCCCACCGACACGTACACCGAGCCGTCGGGGCCGACCGCGACGCTCTTGAGGGCGTGCGCGTACGCGCCGCGCAGGTCCGGGCTGCGGGCATCGGGCAGGTCCTCGACGATCGTCGTCGGGTCGCCGAGGGTCCCGCCGGAGTACGGGTAGGAGCGCACGGCGTTGCTCTCGGCGACGTAGAGGGTCGAGCCGACGAAGGTCAGGCCGTGGGGCTGGGTCAGGCCGCTGACCAGCGTCGTGCTGGTGGGGCCGGACGGGCCGGGGACGAGGCGGACGACCTCGCCGGACCCCGGGCGCGAGACCAGCAGCGCGCCGTCGGGGGCGAACGCCTCGAGCCGCGCGCCGGGGACGCGGGCCCACACGGCGATCGACCAGCCGCGGGGGACGAGGGCCTGCCGGGCCACGTCGAACGGCTCGGCGGTCATGCCCGCCGGCACCGTGACCGGCGTCGGGACCAGGCCCTCGGTGGCGGCGCCCGAGGGTGCCGGGCCCTCCCCGCCGGTGGGGCCGGCGGACGCCGTGCGGGCCGGGTCGGGGGGCCCGGTGGGCGGTCCGGGCGGTGGGTCGGCGGCCCCGCCGCACGCGGCGGCGAGCGCGAGGAGCGCCGCGGCCGCCACCGTCAGCAGGGATCGGCTCCGTCTCCCGCCAGCCATGCCGCCTCTTCGCCTCGACGCCGGGGACCGCGGCCAGCGCACCACACCGCGACGATCACCGCTCGCCCGGGCCCCGGATCACCCGCGCAGGATCAAACAGCTCGACGTCGCCTCGGCGACCAGCCGCCCGGCCCCGTCGACGAGCTCCGCGCGGGCCAGCGCGGTGCTCCGGCCGGCGTGCACGACGTACCCGGTGGCCCGGCTCGTGCCGGAGTCCGCGGTGAGGCGGCGCAGGAACTTCACGTTGAGGTCGAGGCTCGTGTAGGCGACGTCGGCCTCGAGCGTCGAGTGCACGGCGCACCCGGCGGCCGAGTCGAGCAGCGTGGCGTAGATCCCGCCGTGCACCGAGCCGATCGGGTTGTAGTGGTACTCGGCGGGCTCGACGGTGAACACGACGCGGCCGGGCTCGACGGACTCCACCGCCGCGCCCACGAGCGTCATGATCGGCGGCGGCGGGAGCGTCCCGTCGGCCATGGCCCGCAGGAAGTCCAGGCCGCTGCGGCCGGTCGCGGCGGCCGCGAGGTCGCGCGGGTCGGACCAGTGGTGGGTGCGCTCGCGCGTCGTGGTGTCCACGGGGCTCCTCGGGCCGGGCTGGGTATCTGATCGGGACCCAGATGTCCCCGCACCGTACCGTCCCGTCCGCCGTCGGGGGACCTCGGTAGACTGGACCGTCGGAAGCGTGCGCGGCGGACACCGCCACCAGCGCCGGCCGGGGTGCGGCCACGACCATCCCGGGAGCGGTGCGTGCGAGACGAAGGGCGGGAACGATGAGCGGCCACTCCAAGTGGGCGACCACCAAGCACAAGAAGGCCGCGATCGATGCGAAGCGCGGCAAGATGTTCGCCAAGCTGATCAAGAACATCGAGGTCGCGGCGCGCACCGGCGGCGGCGACCCCGCGGCCAACCCCACGCTCTACGACGCCATCCAGAAGGCGAAGAAGACGTCGGTGCCCAACGACAACATCGACCGCGCCGTCAAGCGCGGCTCGGGTGCCGAGGCCGGGGGCGCCGAGTACCAGGCCATCACCTACGAGGGCTACGCCCCGGGCGGCGTCGCGGTGCTCGTCGAGTGTCTCACCGACAACAAGAACCGCGCCGCCGGCGAGGTCCGCACGGCGATGAACCGCAACGGCGGCGCCATGGCCGACCCGGGCTCCGTGGCGTACCTGTTCAACCGCAAGGGCGTCATCATCGTCCCGAAGGCGCAGGGCGGCGGCGAGCTCGCCGAGGACGACGTGCTGCTCGCGGTGCTCGAGGCCGGCGCCGAGGAGGTCAACGACTACGGCGAGAGCTTCGAGGTGCTCACCGACCCGTCGGACCTCGTCGCGGTGCGCAGCGCGCTGCAGGACGCGGGCCTGGACTACGACTCGTCCGAGGTCTCGTTCGTGCCGACGATGAACGTCGAGGTCGACGCGGACGGCGCGCGGAAGGTCCTGCGGATCATCGACGCGCTCGAGGACTCCGACGACGTCCAGAACGTCTACTCGAACTTCGACGCCTCCGACGAGGTCATGGCCGAGGTCGGCTGACGGATGTCGCCCGCGCCGTGCGTCGTGGCCGTGCTGGGCGCGGCCGACGCGGGCGAGGCCCTGACCGTCCAGTACGCGGCGTACCTCTCGGAGGCCCGCCGCTACGGCACCACCGAGATCCCGCCGCTGCGCGAGTCGGTCGCCGAGCTCGCGGCCGATCTCCAGCGCCCCGACGTGCGCGCGTTCGGCGCGTGGACCGGGCCGCGGCTGATCGGGTCGGTGCGGCTGCGCGGCTGTGACACCGGCGGGGGGGTCGGCACCGGCACCGGGTGCGTCGAGCTCGCCCGCTACTCCGTCGCCCCGGACGCCCAGGGGCACGGCGTCGGCCGCGCCCTGATGGAGCGGGCCCACGCCGAGCTGGCCGCGGGCGACGTGACGTGGCTGGTCACCGGCGCGCGCAGCGACGAGAACCTGCGGCTCTACCGCCGCGCGGGCTACGAGGAGACCGGGCGCCTGACCGACAGCGCGGGCGTCGAGCTCCTGCGGATGGAGCGGCTGGCCCCGCGGTGAGGTCCCGTGCCCTGAGCGGCCTGGCGTGGCTCGCCGCGATCGCCGTCGCCGGGTGGGCCGTGCTCTGGCTGTGGGCGCCGTCGTGGTCGCAGACGGTGTTCGTGCTGCTGCCGCTGACCCCGCCGGTGACGGCCGTGGCGGTGCTGGTGGCGGCGGTGACCCTGCTGCTGCGCCGCTGGGCCGCGGGGGCGCTCGCCCTCGCCGCGGCGGTCGTGCTCGCCGCCGTCGTCGTCCCGCGCGCGGTGCCCGACGGCGACCCGGTGCTGCGCCCCGGCCCGACCACCGGGCCGGTCGTGGTGGCCACGGTGAACATGCAGTTCGGGCGGGCGGACCCCGCGGCGATCGTCGCGCTGGTGCGGGAGCAGCGCGTCGACGTCCTCGGCCTGCAGGAGGTCACGCCCGGGGCCGAGGAGGCCCTCGACGCGGCCGGTCTGGGCACCGAGCTGCCCTTCCGCGCGTCGATGGCGCGCGAGGGCGCGGGCGGCACCGCGCTCGCCGCCCGCCACCCGCTGGCGCCGTCGGGGCTGGTGCTCCGGCCCGGGGTGTTCACGCAGGTCACGGCCCGGGTGATGGCCCCGCCGGGGCCCGTCGACGTCGTCGTCGCGCACCCGGCCGCGCCGGTGTTCCGCGGCGACCCCGAGGGCTGGGCCCGCGAGATCCGCGACCTGCCCGCCCCGGCGTCCCTCGACGGCCCGCCCCGGCTGGTCATCGGGGACCTCAACGCCACGCTCGACCACCGGCCGCTGCGGGAGTACCTCGCCACCGGGTGGCGGGACGCCGCGGGCGAGCGGGGCGCGGCGCTGGACGGCACCTGGCCCACGGACGCGCCCGTGCCGCCGTTCGCGGCCATCGACCACGTCCTGCTGTCCGGGCCGGCGTCGGCCGTCGCGGTGGCGACCCACCGCGTGCCGTCGACCGACCACGAGGGGCTCGTGGTGACCGTGCTCGTCCCGCGGCCGGGGACGGTCGTCAGCCCGGGCGCCTGAGGACCCGGCGCCAGACGGCCCGCTCGCCGTCGAGGTCGCCGAGCGTCCCGTCGAACGGCGAGACGGTGCCGTCCTCGAGGTCCCACGTGCCCACGACACGGCCGTCGTCGACCACCACCGGCGCGATCCAGCCGGCCGTGCGGCTGACGTCGCGGCGGCGGTCGGGCGGGACGACGTCGGGGTCGGCGGTGCCCGCGCCGAGCACGTACGGGTCGAACGGGCCGAGCAGCCGCAGGCCGACCGGCGCCGCGGCCGCCAGGTCGTCGAGGTCCTCGGTACGGGCGTGGCGGGTCTCGCCGTCGACCTCGACGCGGGTGAGCGTCCCGTCGGCGACCAGCGCGTCGAACCAGCCCCGCAGCCGCGCCTTCCTCGTCCCGCCGCGCAGCAGCCAGGCGTCGAACGCCTCGGGGGTGGCCGGGCCGTGCGCGGCGAGGAAGGCCGGGATCACCGTGCGGGCGGCGGTGTCGGGGTCGGGGAGCCCGGGCCAGCCGGGCAGCGCGCGGGCCGGGCTGGTGAACGTCACGCGCCGGCCGTCGGGCGGGCCGTGGCAGAGCAGCCCCTGCCAGGCCAGCGGCTTGAGCACGGTCCCCCAGCCGGAGCCCAGCGCGCCGGACAGGTCGACGTGGCCGCTGTGCGCGACCAGGGCGGCGCCGAGCTCCTCGCGGGTCAGCGGCTCGCCGGCGAGCGCCTCGACCACCGCCGTCTCCAGGGCCCGCATCTGCTCGGCGGTGGCGAACTCGCGCTGCCAGGAGCCCTTGTCCCACGAGCGGGCCGAGGCCAGCAGCGCGAGCAGGGCCGGGGCCTGGTCGGCGGCCAGCAGGTGCAGCGTGCCGCGCGCGGCCCACGTGCGCACGAGCGTGCCCGCCGCGAGCGCCGCGTCGACGGCCCCGTCGTCGGCCGTGCCCGTCGCGGTGCGGGAGGCGACGGCCTGCGCCGCCGCCGACGGGACCTGGGCCTGGACGCCGAGCAGCCGGCGGGCGATCCCGACCGGACCGTCCCCGTCGCGGTCGGCGAGGAACTGGCGGCGCAGACGGAACCGCCGGACCTGGGCGGTCGTGGGGTTCACGCCTGGTCGAACGACCGCAGCCCCTGCGGCTCGGTCTCGGTGACGTCGACGCCGTCGACCCGCGCCTGGGGGGAGCCCTCGCGAGCCCACGCGACCATCATCTCGACGGCCTGGTCGTCACCCTCGACGACCATCTCGACGGTGCCGTCGTCGCGGTTGCGCACCCACCCCGCGACGCCGAGGTCGCCCGCGGTGTCCTGCGCGCTCTGGCGGTAGAAGACGCCCTGCACGTGCCCGTGGACGACGAGGTGCCTGCTCTGCATCGCGCTCCTCCTCGAACGTGTGTTCTACTGGATCGGTGACCGCCGCGTGGACGCCCTCGCTCTTCGGGGGCGACGAGGCGCAGCCCCCGGCGGTGGATCCGGCGGTCGTCCCGCGTCGCATCGTGCTGGACGAGCGCTCGTGGGTCGACCTGGCCCCGGACTGGCTCGCGGGCGCCGACGCGTGGTTCGACGCGATCGTGGCCGACGCGCCGTGGGGTCAGCGGCGCCGCCGGATGTACGACCAGGACGTGATGGAGCCCCGGTTGACGTGCGGCTGGCGCATCGATGAGGCGCCGGACCCCATGCCGGCCGTCGCCGCCGCGCTCTCGGAGCGCTACGGCGTCCGGTTCGACCGCGTGGGGTGCAACTTCTACCGCCACGGCGACGACTCGGTGGCCTGGCACGGCGATCGCGTGCGGTTCACCCACGCCGCCCCGATCGTCGCGATCGTGTCGCTGGGGGCGCCGCGGCGCTTCGGGCTGCGGCCGGTGGGCGGGGGCGCCTCGACGCGGCTGACGGTCGCGGGCGGCGACCTCCTGGTCATGGGCGGGCGCTGCCAGCACGACTGGCAGCACACCGTGCCCAAGTGGCCCGGTGCCGGCCCGCGCGTCAGCGTCACGTTCCGGCACGACGACCCGGGCCCGCGGCCGTAGCTAGATCGGGATCTCGCTGGTGTCGCCATCGGGTCGCGGGCCGTGCAGCCGGCGGTCCTCCTCGGCGATCCGCAGGTCGTTGATGCTCGCCTCGCGGCGGCGCATGAGGCCGTTCTCGGCGAACTCCCAGTTCTCGTTGCCGTAGCTGCGCCACCACTGGCCGGCGGCGTCGCGACACTCGTACTGGAAGCGCACGGCGATGCGGTGGCCGCCGAAGGTCCACAGCGACTTGCGCAGCACGTAGTCGCGCTCGCGCTCCCACTTGCGGGTCAGGAAGTCGACGACCTCCGCGCGCCCGGTGACCCACTCGTCGCGGTTCCGCCACACGGTGTCGAGCGTGTACGCCAGTGCGACCTTCTGGGGGTCGCGGGTGTTCCACGCGTTCTCGGCGGCGAGGACCTTCGCCCGCGCCGACTCCTCGTCGAACGGCGGGAACGGCGGTCGGGGCTCCTCGGTCGGGCTGCTCACGGGTTCGCTCCTCCTCACGCGCGGGCGGGTCGCGATCAGCATGCCGAGTCGGACGTCCGCGCGGGGCGCCGGGTGATCAGGTCGCCCCCACGGTCACGGGGGAGATCGACAGCGACCGTGGGGGCGGGGTGACCACCACCGCAGGCCCGGGACACGCCGGGGGAGGGGGACGACGGCCTGAACGGGGCCGGGCGCCGCGTAGCGTCCCGGCCATGCGGGTGCTGGGCGTCGACCCCGGGCTGACGCGCTGCGGCCTCGGCGTCGTCGAGGGCAGCGGCGGGCGGGCCGTGCGCGCGCTGGCCGTCGACGTGGTCCGCACCCCGCCCGAGGACGCGGTCGCCGACCGGCTCGGCGCCGTCGCCGACGCCGTCGAGGCGTGGATCGCCCGGCACCGGCCCGACGTCGTGGCCGTCGAGCGGGTCTTCGCCCAGCACAACGTGCGCACGGTGATGGGGACGGCGCAGGTCGGCGGGGTGGTCGCGCTGATCGCGGGCCGCGCCGGGCTGCCGGTCGCGTTCCACACGCCGAGCGAGGTCAAGGCGGCCGTCACGGGCTCGGGGCGGGCGGGCAAGGAGCAGGTGACGGCCATGGTCACGCGGGTGCTGGCGCTGGAGACGGCGCCGCGTCCCGCCGACGCCGCCGACGCCCTCGCGCTCGCGGTCTGCCACTGCTGGCGCGCCCCGATGATCGCGCGCATGGCCGAGGCGGAGGCGCGCGCCGCGGAGGTGGCCAAGCGCCACCGCGCGCGTCTCAAGGCCGCCCAGAAGGCCGCCCGCTGAGCCGCACCGAGCACGTCACCTCCGCCGACGGCACGCGGATCGCCGTCGAGTCGGTGGGGCAGGGCCCGCCGCTGGTGATCACGACCGGCGCGCTGCAGGGTCGGGCGAGCGTCCGGGTGCTGGCGGCGGCGCTCGCCGACCGGGCGACCGTCCACGTCTGGGACCGGCGTGGACGCGGCGACAGCGGGGGCACGCCCGACCCCGCGGTCGACCCCCTCGGGCCGGGCGGCGACGCGCTCGTGGCCGCGGAGGTGGCCGACCTGGCCGCCGTCACCGCCGCGGCCACCGACCGGGCGGGCGGCACCCCGGGGCACTACGCCCACTCCGCCGGGGCGGCGCTCGCCCTCGAGGCGGTGATGCGCGGCGTGCCGGCCGCGCGCGTCGTGGCCCACGAGCCGCCGTGGCGCCTTCCCGGCCCGCCCGCCGATCCCCGGGACGCGCTGGCCGCGGTCACCCTCGCCGCCCTGCGCGACGGCCGCCCGGGCGACGCGGCCGCGACCTTCCTCGGCGGCTTCCCGGCCGCCGCGCCGGCTCCCGTGGAGCGGCTGCGCACCACCCCCTTCTGGGCCGGCACGGTCGCGCTCGCGCCCTCGCTGCCCCACGACGTCGCGCTCGTCGTGCGCGACGTCCTGCCCGCCGATCGGCTCGCCCACCTCGCCGTCCCGCTGCTCGCCCTCGACGGCGGGGCGAGCCCCGCGTGGGTGCGCGACGCCGTGGCCGCGCTCGCCGCGGCCGTGCCGGGTGCGCGGCACCGCACCCTGCCCGGCCAGGAGCACTTCGTGGTCCCGTCCGTGCTGGCGCCGGTGCTCGCGGAGTTCCTGCTCGGGTGACGGGGCGCGGCGGTCCCCGGGGTCGTCGGGGGTGGCCGGTAGCCTTCGAACGCGTGTTCGCTCGGAGCGACGGGAGGGTCGTGCGGTGATCTCGTCGGTGCGCGGGGAGGTGCTGTCGCTCGGGCTGGACCACGCCGTCGTGGAGGTCGGCGGCGTCGGGCTGGCCGTGCAGGCCACGCCGTCGACGCTCGCCCGGCTGCGCCGCGGCCAGCCCGCCCGGCTCGACACCGCGCTGGTGGTGCGGGAGGACTCGCTGACGCTCTTCGGGTTCGCCGACGCGGCCGAGCGCGAGATGTTCCTGCTGCTGCAGACGGTCTCGGGGGTGGGGCCGCGGGTCGCGCTGGCCACGCTCGCGGTGCTCGACCCGGCGGCGCTGAGCCACGCGCTGGCCGACGGCAACCTCACGACGCTCATGAGCGTGCCGGGCATCGGGCGCAAGGGCGCCGAGCGCCTGGTGGTCGAGCTGCGGGACAAGGTGGCCCCGCCCGGCGCGGCGGACGCCGCCGACGGCGCGGCGCCCACCAGCCCGGTCGCGGCCGGCACGCTGCGCGACCAGGTGGTCGAGGCGCTGGTCGGGCTCGGCTTCGCCGCCAAGCCCGCGGAGAAGGCCGTGGACGAGGTGCTGGGCGCCGACGGGTCCGCCGACTCGTCGGCGGTGCTGCGGGCCGCGCTGTCGAGGCTGGGGCCGCGGTGAACGGAGACGAAGCGCAGCGGAGCTCGACCCGGGACGCTGCGGACGATCCCCTGACCGAGGACCTCGAGCGCGCGCTGGCGAGCACGGCCGGCGACGGCGAGTCCGACCTCGAGAACCGCCTGCGGCCGGCCCGGCTCGAGGAGTTCATCGGCCAGCCGCGGGTGCGCGAGCAGCTCGACCTCGTGCTCCAGGGCGCGATGCGCCGCGGGCGCCCGCCGGACCACGTGCTGCTCTCCGGCCCACCCGGCCTGGGCAAGACGAGCCTCGCGATGATCATCGGGCACGAGCTCGGCAGCGCCGTGCGCATCACGTCCGGCCCGGCGCTGGAGCGGGCGGGCGACCTCGCGGCGATGCTGTCCAACCTCGTCGAGGGCGACGTCCTGTTCATCGACGAGATCCACCGCATGGCCCGGCCGGCGGAGGAGATGCTCTACCTCGCGATGGAGGACTTCCGGGTCGACGTCGTCGTCGGCAAGGGGCCCGGGGCCACGTCGATCCCGCTGGACGTCGCACCGTTCACGCTGGTCGGGGCCACGACGCGGGCCGGGGCCCTGACGGGCCCGCTGCGCGACCGGTTCGGCTTCACCGGCCACATGGAGTTCTACGAGCCGTCCGATCTCGAGCTGGTGCTGCGCCGCAGCGCGCTGATCCTCGACGTCGACCTGCGCCCGGACGGCGGCCGCGAGATCGCCGGGCGCTCGCGCGGCACGCCCCGCATCGCGAACCGCCTGCTGCGCCGCGTGCGCGACTACGCGGAGGTCCGCGCCGACGGGGCGGTGACCCGCGACGTCGCCCGCGCCGCCCTGGCGGTCTACGACGTCGACGAGCTCGGGCTCGACCGGCTGGACCGCGCCGTGCTCGGCGCCCTCGTGCGCTCGTTCGGCGGCGGCCCGGTCGGCGTCTCCACGCTGGCGGTCGCGGTGGGGGAGGAGCCGGGCACGGTCGAGGAGGTCTGCGAGCCCTACCTCGTGCGCGCCGGGATGCTCGCCCGCACCCCGCGCGGCCGGGTCGCGACGCCCGCCGCGTGGCGCCACCTCGGGCAGGAGCCGCCGGACGCGGGGTCCGACCAGCGGGACGACGAGCGGGGCCAGGGGACCCTGTTCGGCTGAGCTGGCAGACTCGGAATCGGACACACGCGGGGCGCTCCACGGTCGCGCCCGCCCGGTGAACGGAGAACGATGGACCTGATCTTCCCGCTGCTCATCCTGCTCATGATCGGGCTGGTGTTCTTCTCCAGCCGGCAGCGCAAGAAGCAGGAGGCCCAGCAGCAGAGCCTGCAGAACGCCCTGAACGTGGGCGACGTCGTCGTCATGACCTCCGGCATCAGCGGCACCGTGGTCGATGTCGACGACGAGCGCACCATCGACGTCGAGATCGCGCCCGACGTCGTCACCACCTGGCTGCGCGCCGCGGTGCGCGAGAAGCTCGTGGGCGAGGAGAACGTCGTCGAGCCCGAGGAGATCGAGGACGCGGACGTCGTGCCGCAGTCGTCGGTGCCCACCGAGTCGACGCCGGTCGTCGACGCCGGCACGAACGGGTCGGGCACGGCGAAGGCGGACATCGCGGCGGACAACGCGGACACCTCGTCCGACTCCGCCGCGCGCCGCACGTCCTGACCCCTCGAGGGGCGGGGCGGCGCCGGGAGCGCCGGACCCGGCGCACTACCCTCGGGTCCAACCCCTCGGCCGACCCCTCACGACCTCCTGGAGCAACGCAGCGTGGCCCCTCCGACCGTCCGCTTCCGGCCCGGGCGCTACCTCGCCGCCTTCGTGGTGATCGTGGCCGCGCTCTACGGCCTGGTGTTCTTCACGGGGGACGGGTCGCCGACGCCGAAGCTCGGCATCGACCTGCAGGGCGGGACGCGGGTGACGCTCACGGCGCGCACCGAGACCGGGGCGCCGCCGACCACCGACCAGCTCAACCTGGCGCGCCAGATCATCGACCAGCGCGTCAACGGGCTCGGCGTCAGCGGCGCCGAGGTGGTGCAGGACGGCAACAACCTCGTCATCACCGTCCCGGGCACGGGCGGCGACCAGGCGCGCTCGCTGGGCCAGACGGCGCGGCTGTACTTCCGCCCGGTGATCGGCGGGCCGATCCCGGCCGGGCCCCAGCAGCCGGGCCAGCCCGGTCAGCCCGGTCAGCCGGGTCAGGAGAGCGCGCCGCCCGGACAGTCCGGCACCGGCGCCGGGACGCCCGGCCAGACGCCGGGGGGCCAGAGCGCGCCCATCGGTCCGCGCCAGCAGCCGCCGCCCACGCCCCCGCCCGGCGGTGACGGCGGCGGGACGTCGCAGGACCCGCGCCAGGCGCAGGCCATCGCCGAGGCGAAGGCGACGCGCCAGAGCGAGGACCCTGCGGTGCAGGAGCAGGCCGCCCTGGCGCTGAACTGCCAGGTCGAGGACCCGCTGCGCGGCTACGACGACCCGGGCAAGCCGCTCGTCGCGTGCAACCGCGAGGGCACCGAGAAGTACCTGCTCGGTCCGTCGATCCTCTCGGGCACCGACGTCGCCAGCGCGACGCCCAACCCGAACCCGCAGGGCGTCGGCTGGGTGATCAACCTGGCCTTCAAGGGCGGCCAGCCGGCGACGACGTGGGCGGACTACACCAGCGCCAACGTCAACAACTCCAACGCGGTCGTGCTCGACTCGCAGGTGGTCTCGGCGCTGCGCATCGTGCAGCCCCTGCTCGACGGCAACGCCCAGATCTCGGGCAACTTCAACCAGGGCTCGGCCACCGACTTCGCCAACGTCCTGCGCTACGGCTCGCTGCCGCTGTCGTTCGACACCTCCGAGGCGCAGACGGTGTCGGCGACGCTCGGGCTCGCGTCCCTGGAGGCCGGGCTCATCGCCGGCATCGTCGGGCTGGCGCTGGTGTTCGTGTACTCGCTGTTCTACTACCGCGCCCTCGGCGTGCTGACGATCCTGTCGCTGATCCTGTCCGGGCTGGTCGTCTACGCCGTGCTCGTGCTGCTCGGGCGCGGGATCGGCTTCACGCTCGACCTCGCCGGCGTCGCCGGGTTCATCGTCGCGATCGGCATCACGGCCGACTCGTTCGTGATCTTCTTCGAACGCATCAAGGACGAGGTGCGCGAGGGCCGGAGCTTCCGGTCCGCGGTGCCACGGGGCTGGATCCGGGCCAGACGCACGATCCTGTCCGGCGACGCGGTCAGCTTCCTCGCGGCGGTGGTGCTGTACGTGCTCGCCGTCGGCCAGGTCAAGGGCTTCGCCTTCACCCTGGGCATGTCCACCGTCCTCGACCTCGTCGTGGTGTTCCTCGTGACGCACCCCCTGCTCGCCCTGGCGTCGAACTCGCGCCTGTTCTCCAGCCCCGCCTGGTCCGGTCTCGGCGAGGTGGTGCGCGACGTGCCCGGCCCGCAACGGGGCTCCGGGCCGCCGAAGGCCGGGGCGCGACGCGCGCCCGCGAGCCGGGCCGGCGCCGGGTCCGCGCGCACCCGTGGGGGTGCCCGGTGACCCGCCCGACCGGTCGCCGCGCCGCGGGACGCCGCCGCGCCGAGGACCGTGCCGACGACCGTGTGGACGAGCTCGACGACGAGGTGCTCGACACCGAGGACGCGGCCGACGACCCGGAGCTCGACGCCGACGTCGACCCCGACGACGCCCCCGAGGACGAGGACGCCGCTCCCCGGCGGGGCGCCGCCCGCCGGACCCGCCGCCCGAGCCGGCTCGACGCCCTGTACCGCGGCAACGGTGGGCTGGACATCGTCGGCCGGGCGAAGACCTGGTACCTGGTGTTCGGCATCGCGGTGCTCATCTGCGTGCTGTCGATGGTGTTCCGCGGCTTCAACTTCGGCATCGACTTCGAGGGCGGCACCAGCGTCCAGATGCCCGCCGCCGGGGCGAACGGCCCGATCGTCACCGAGCAGGTCGAGCAGACCTACGACCAGGCGCTGGGCTTCCCGGCGACGTCGGTGCAGTCGGCCGGCCAGGGCACGTCGGCGACGATCATCATCCGGTCGGAGCGTCTGGACATCGGGCAGGTCGTGGCCCTGCGCCAGGCCCTGTTCGACCGGTTCCAGCCCCTGGGCACCACCGGCACCCCCGACCCGCAGGCGATCTCCGACAGCGCCGTGAGCGCCAGCTGGGGTGGCGAGATCACCCGCCAGGCGATCATCGCGCTCGCGGTGTTCCTCGTGCTCGTCACGATCTACCTGTCGTTCTACTTCGAACGCCGGATGGCGTTCGCGGCGCTGATCGCGCTGGCCAACGACATCATCATCACCGCCGGCGTGTACTCCCTGGTCGGCTTCGAGGTCTCGCCCGCCACGGTCATCGGCCTGCTGACGATCCTGGGCTTCTCGCTCTACGACACCGTCGTCGTGTTCGACAAGGTCCGCGAGAACACCCGCGGCCTGCTCGGGCTCACGCGGCGCACCTACGCCGAGGCCGCGAACCTCGCGGTCAACCAGACGCTGATGCGCTCGCTCAACACCTCGCTCATCGCGGCGCTGCCGCTGATCGGGCTGTTCGTGGTGGGCGTCGTGCTCCTCGGCGTCGGCGTGCTCGGCGACCTCGCGCTCGTGCAGCTCGTCGGCACGATCGTCGGCGCGGCCTCGTCGGTGCTGCTCGCGACGCCGATCGTCGTCGACCTCGCGATGCGCGACCGCCGGTGGAAGCAGCAGGCGCAGAAGGTCGAGGCGCGGCGTGCCAAGACGGCCCGCCGGGCCGCCGGCGACGACACCGCCGCGGAGAACGGCACGAGCGGGCCGGCCACCGACGTGCTGGACACCCGCGAGGTGGCGGCGGCGGGGGCGGGCCGGTCCGGGGGCACCCCGCCGACCGGGCGCGGCGCGTCCGCCCCGCGCCCGGGCGCCCGCCCCGCGGGCAAGACGAGCCGGCCGTCGGGCAAGCGGCGCCGGTGAGCGTCCCGACCCCGGCGGCCGACCTCGAGCGGGTCACCGGCCTGCTGCGCGACGTCCCGGACTTCCCGTCGCCCGGCATCCGCTTCTGGGACCTCAGCGCCCTGCTCGCGGACGGCGGCGGCCTGGCCGCCACCACGCGCCTGCTCGCCTCGGCCGCCGACGACGCCGACGTCGTCGTGGGCATCGAGGCGCGCGGGTTCCTGCTCGGCGCGGCGGTGGCGCACGCGCTGGGCGTCGGGGTCGTGGCCGTGCGCAAGCAGGGCAAGCTGCCGATGGTGGCGGCCACGCGGTCCTACGACCTCGAGTACGGCTCGGCGACGCTCGAGCTGCCCGCCGAGGTGCTGCGGCCCGGGGCGCGGGCGCTGCTCGTCGACGACGTGCTGGCCACCGGCGGCACCGCGGCGGCCGCGGCCGAGCTCGTCGAGGGCGCCGGTGCGCAGGTCGCGGCGGTCGCGGTCGTGCTCGAGCTGCCGGCGCTGCACGGGCGCGAGCGGCTCGACGGGCACCCCGTGCACGCGCTGCTGGCGCGCTGAGCGACCGCTCGTCCGCTCCCCGCGCGGTGGCTGACGGCCGCCGGACCGCCCGTCGCGACACGATCTCCGGCGCGATCCCGTCACCCACGCAGACCGATGGTGGGCGACCGATCGCCCGATCGGCCCCCGACCGTCCGGACACGCCGGTCCGCCGGGGATACCCTGGATGGATTCCGGACGTGCCGCGGGTGCCGGCCCGTCGCCCGTCCGGGAGGGAGGGACGACGCGTGAGCCAGGACGTCAGCCCGGACGTCGCCGCGGGCGCACCTCGCGCGGCCGAGGTCGCCCCCGAGGTCGCCCCCGGGACCGCCCCGACGGCCACCGGCGAAGCCTCCCGCGACGACGCCGTGCTCGACGCCGCGGGGCTCTCGCCGGCGCCGCCGGTGAGCGCCACGCGCCCGCCGTCGGCCACCCGCCGGGTCCGCGCCCGCATCGCGCGGCGCATCACCGCCCAGCGCTCGGGCGCGGTCAAGCCGGTGCTCGAGCCGCTCGCCGCGGTGCACCGCGAGCTGCACCCGTCGGCGGACATGGCGACGCTGCAGCGGGCGTACGACACCGCGGAGCGCTTCCACGACGGCCAGATGCGCAAGAGCGGCGACCCCTACATCACCCACCCGCTGGCCGTCGCGACGATCCTCGGCGAGCTGGGCATGGACACCACGACGCTGGTCGCGGCCCTGCTGCACGACACCGTCGAGGACACCGACTACGCGCTGGACAAGCTCTCGGCCGACTTCGGGGCCGAGGTGGCGCACCTCGTCGACGGCGTCACCAAGCTGGACAAGGTCCAGCTCGGGGCGGCCGCCGAGGCCGAGACCATCCGCAAGATGGTCGTCGCGATGGCGCGCGACCCGCGGGTGCTCGTCATCAAGCTGGCCGACCGGCTGCACAACATGCGCACGATGCGCTTCCTCAAGCCGGAGAAGCAGGCCAAGAAGGCCCGCGAGACCCTCGAGGTGCTCGCGCCGCTGGCCCACCGGCTGGGGATGTCGACGGTCAAGTGGGAGCTCGAGGACCTCGCGTTCGCGATCCTGCACCCCAAGCGCTACGACGAGATCGTCCGCCTCGTCGCCGACCGCGCGCCCAGCCGCGACACCTACCTGCGCAGCGTCATCGACGAGGTGTCCGGCCAGCTCACCGAGGCGCGGGTGAAGGCCGAGGTGCTCGGGCGCCCGAAGCACTACTACTCGATCTACCAGAAGATGATCGTCAAGGGGAAGGACTTC
The DNA here is from genome assembly GCF_039542135.1 of Actinomycetospora chlora. Lineage (NCBI taxonomy): Bacteria > Bacillati > Actinomycetota > Actinomycetes > Pseudonocardiales > Pseudonocardiaceae > Actinomycetospora > Actinomycetospora chlora. The sequence continues at coordinate 66,265 of NZ_BAABHO010000005.1, read as the reverse complement.
GACGACATTCACGACCTGGTGGGCGTGCGCGTGCTCGTCGAGGACGTCCGCGACTGCTACGCGGCGATGGGCATGGTCCACGCCCTGTGGCAGCCGATGCCCGGCCGGTTCAAGGACTACATCGCCCAGCCCCGGTTCGGGGTGTACCAGTCGCTGCACACCACCGTGATCGGGCCGGACGGGCAGCCGCTCGAGGTGCAGATCCGTACCCACGAGATGCACCGCACCGCCGAGTACGGCATCGCGGCGCACTGGCGCTACAAGGAGACGAAGGGCGCCCACGGCTCCAAGGGCGGGTCCCACGGCGGCTCGGCCGGCGACGGCACCCTCGAGCTCGACGAGATGGCCTGGATGCGCCAGCTGCTCGACTGGCAGCGGGAGGCCGCGGACCCGGGCGAGTTCCTGGAGTCCCTGCGCTACGACCTCGCCACCCGCGAGATCTTCGTGTTCACGCCCAAGGGCGACGTCATCACGCTGCCCAGCGGCTCCACGCCGGTCGACCTCGCCTACGCCGTGCACACCGAGGTCGGCAACAAGTGCATCGGCAGCCGCGTCAACGGCCGCCTGGTGGCCCTCGAGCGCGAGCTCGAGAACGGCGAGGTCGTCGAGATCTTCACCTCGAAGGCCGAGGGCGCCGGGCCGTCGCGCGACTGGCTGTCGTTCGTCGCCTCGCCGCGGGCCAAGCAGAAGATCAAGCAGTGGTTCGCCAAGGAGCGGCGCGAGGAGGCCATCGAGGGCGGCAAGGAGGCCATCACCCGCGAGGCCCGCCGCACCGGCCTGCCCCTGCAGCGCCTCGTCTCGGCCGACTCGATGGCCGCCCTCGCCCACGAGCTGCGCTACCAGGACGTCTCCGCGCTCTACGCCGCGGTGGGCGAGCACCACGTCTCGGCCCGCCACGTCGTGCAGCGCCTTGTGGCCCTGCTCGGCGGCGTCGAGCAGAACGAGGAGGACCTCGCCGACCGGGCCACGCCGTCGACGGTCCAGCGCCGCCGCGGTACGGGCGACGTGGGCGTGGTGCTCGACGACATGGAGAGCGGAGTCGACGGCGGCCAAACTGACGTGTGGATCAAGCTCGCCCGGTGCTGCACGCCGGTGCCCGGCGACGGGATCCTCGGCTTCGTCACCCGCGGCGGTGGGGTCAGCGTCCACCGCACTGACTGCACCAACGCCGACGAGCTGCGCAGCGAGCCCGAGCGGCTGGTCAACGTCCACTGGGCGTCCTCGTCCAGCGCGCTGTTCCTCGTCGCGATCCAGGCCGAGGCGCTCGACCGGCACCGCCTGCTCTCCGACATCACCAAGGTGCTGGCCGACGAGAAGGTCAACATCCTGTCCGCGTCGGTCACCACCAGCCGCGACCGCGTGGCGGTCAGCCGGTTCTCCTTCGAGATGGGCGACCCCAAGCACCTCGGCCACGTGCTCAAGGCGGTCCGCAACGTCGAGGGCGTCTACGACGTCTACCGGGTCACCTCGGCGAGCTGACCGGCCCCGCGGTCAGTCCCGGCGGCGGGACAGGGCGTCGACGGCGCGCCCGACGACGTGGCGGGGCGGCTGTGCCTCGGGGTGCCAGTCGGGGCGGGCCGAGCGCGGGTCGAGGGCGTCGACCGTCTCGGGGTCCATCGGCGGTCCGTCCGAGGGCCGGGTGAGCGAGCGGACCCCGGCGTCGACGACGGTGACGAGCGGGACCGCGAGCAGGGCCCCGGCGATGCCGGCGAGGACGAGGCCGCAGGCGATCGGCAGGACGACCGCGAGCGGGTGGAGCTTGATCGACCGCCCGAGCAGCAGGGGCTGGAGGATGTAGCCCTCGAGGTTCTGCACGAGCAGGAGCAGCAGGGCGACGAGCAGGGCGTCGGTGATCCCGCCGCTGACCAGCGCGACGAGCACGGCGACGACGCCGGACACGACGGCGCCGAGGGTCGGCACGAAGGCGCCGAAGAAGATCAGCGCGGCCAGCGGGACGGGCAGCGGCACCCCGATCAGCCACAGGCCCACGCCCGCGGTGATGGCGTCGGCGGCGGCCACCAGGATGGTCGCGCGGGTGTAGCCCACGAGCGACGCGAACGCCCGGCGCCCGGCGACGTCGGCGCGGTTGCGCGCCTGGCGGGGGATCGCCTTGAGCACGAAGCGCCAGACCGTGCCGCCGTCGTAGACGAAGAAGATCAGGGTGAACAGCGCCAGCAGCAGCTCGGTGAACGCCTCGCCGAGGGTGCTCACCGCGCCGAGCGCGCTGCCGGCCAGCGTCGCCTGGCTGGACTGCAGCGTGGACAGGACCTGGTTGCCGATCGCGGTGAACTGCTCGTTGTTCAGCCCCAGCGGGCCGGTGCGCAGCCACTCCTGGATGCCGGCGACGCTCGCCACCAGCTGCGACGACAGCTCCGGGAGGCCGGACACGAACGCCAGGCCGACGCCGTAGAAGACGCCGCCGACGATCGCGACCCCGCCGACGATGACGATCACGGTGGCCAGCGCGTGGGGCAGCCAGCGCACGCGGGACAGGGCGTGCGCGGACGGGGCGAGCAGTGACGCCGCGATGAGCGCGAGCACGACCGGCAGCACCACGGCCCCGAGCAGGCCGAGCACGTAGACGATGACCGCGACCGCGAGGGCGAGCAGCAGGAGCCGCCACGACAGCGCGGTGGCGACCTCGAGCCCGGCGGGGATCTCCCAGCGCTTGCGCCGCGGGAGGACGACGCCGCGGCCCGCGTCGGGCGCGTCGGCGTCCCCCAGGGGTCCGGCTGCCCCGTCACCGGGGCTGTCCGGGACGCCGAGTGCTGTCACCCCCGCACCGTAGCCCGGTGTGCCACACGGCGTTCGTTGTCGGTGGATCGCTGCTGGATCGGTGCAGAGGCGACTACGATGGCCGCGTGAGCCGACGAGCCAAGATCGTGTGCACGCTGGGGCCGGCGACGTCCTCACCGCAGGCCATCCGCGACCTCGTCCGCGCCGGGATGGACGTCGCCCGCCTCAACTTCAGCCACGGCAGCCACGCCGAGCACGAGCGCACCTACCGCCTGGTCCGCGAGGCGGCCGACGCGGAGGGGCGCGCGGTCGGGATCCTCGCCGACCTGCAGGGCCCGAAGATCCGCCTCGGGCGGTTCGCCGACGGCCCGCAGGTGTGGGCCACCGGCGAGACGGTGCGGATCACCACCGAGGACGTCGCGGGCACCCACGACCGCGTCTCCACCACCTACGCGGGCCTCGCCGACGACGTCCGGCCCGGCGAGTCGCTGCTGGTCGACGACGGCAACGTCGCGCTCGAGGTGGTCGACGTCGAGGGCCGCGACGTCGTCGCGCGGGTGGTCGAGGGCGGGCGCGTCTCCGACAACAAGGGCATCTCGCTGCCCAACACCGCGGTGTCGGTGCCGGCGATGAGCGACAAGGACGAGGCCGACCTGCGCTTCGCGCTCGGCCTGCGGGTCGACGTCGTCGCGCTGTCGTTCGTGCGCTCGCCCGCCGACGCCGAGCTCGTCCACAAGATCATGGACGAGCACGACTGCCGCCTGCCGGTGATCGCCAAGCTCGAGAAGCCCGAGGCCGTCGACGCGCTGGAGGCGATCGTCCTGGCCTTCGACGCGATCATGGTCGCGCGCGGCGACCTGGGCGTCGAGCTCGCGCTCGAGGACGTGCCGCTGGTGCAGAAGCGCGCGGTGCAGATCGCGCGGGAGAACGCGAAGCCGGTGGTCGTCGCCACGCAGATGCTCGAGTCGATGATCCACAACTTCCGTCCGACCCGGGCCGAGGCGTCCGACGTCGCCAACGCGGTGCTCGACGGCGCCGACGCGGTGATGCTCTCGGGGGAGACCAGCGTCGGCGAGTACCCGATCGAGACGGTCGAGACGATGTCGCGGATCGTCTCCGCCGTGGAGGTCGGGCCGGCGTCGGTGCCGCCGATCCAGCACGTGCCGCGCACGCAGCGCGGCGTCGTCACCACGGCCGCCCGCGACATCGGCGAGCGCCTCAACGCCCGCGCGCTGGTGGCCTTCACGCGCACCGGCGACACCGTGCGCCGGCTGGCCCGCCTGCACACCCGGCTGCCGGTGCTGGCGTTCACGCCGGTGCCCGCCATCCGCAGCCAGCTCGCGCTGAGCTGGGGCGTCGAGACGTTCCTCGTGCCGTGGGCGGAGACCACCGACGCGATGATCCGCCAGGTCGACGCCTCGCTGCTCGAGATCGGCCGCTTCGCCGCGGGCGAGCTCGTCGTCATCGTGTCGGGCTCGCCGCCGGGCACCGCGGGCAAGACCAACCTGCTGCGCGTGCACAAGATCGGCGAGGACGCCCGCTAGCGTCGAGGGGTGACCGCGACGAGCCACCGCTTCGACGCCCTGACCGCCGAGCACATGCGGGCCGGGGGCAGCTGGAAGTGGTCGACGCCCGGGGAGTCGCACGGCCGCGGGCTGATCGGCGCGTTCGTCGCCGAGATGGACTTCCCGGTGGCCGACGCCGTCGCCGACGCGGTGCGTCGCGCCGCGGACGCGTCGCAGCTGGGGTACCTGCCCGACGACTGGGCGGCCGACATGGCCGACGCCTGCTCGGCCTTCTGGGGCGAGCGCTTCGGCTGGGCGCCGGACCCGGCGTGGGTGCGCCCGGTGCCCGACGTGCTGACCGCGTTCACCGCCACCGTCCGGCACTTCACGCGCCCGGGCAGCGCCGTCGTGCTGCCCACGCCGGCGTACATGCCGTTCCTGACCGTGCCGGGGATGCTCGACCGCGAGCTCGTGCAGGTCCCGATGCCGCGGTCGGACGGCCGCCTCGTGCTCGACCTCGACGCGATCGACCGGGCGTTCGCCGACGGCGCGGGCCTGCTGGTGCTGACCAACCCCCACAACCCCACCGGCCGGGTGTTCGACGACGCCGAGCTCGCCGCCCTCACCGAGGTCGTGGCCCGCCACGGGGCACGGGTGTTCGCCGACGAGATCCACGCGCCGCTGACGTTCGGGGGCGCGCGGCACCGCCCGTACGCGGCGTCGTCATCGGTGGCGGCCGGGCACACCGTCACGGCGACCTCGGCGTCGAAGGCCTGGAACACCCCGGGCCTCAAGTGCGGGCAGGTGATCCTGTCGAACGCGGCCGACGCGGAGCACTGGGCCGCCACCGGCTACCTCGCCGAGCACGGCACCGCGACGCCCGGCGTGCTCGCAACGACCGCGGCCTACCGCGACGCCCGCGGCTGGCTCGACGAGGTGCTCGCCTACCTAGACGGCAACCGCGCCCTGCTCGCCGGCGCCGACCTGCCCGGCCTGGACGTCACCGTCCCCGACGGCACGTACCTGGCGTGGCTCGACGGCCGCGGGCTGGCCCTCGACGAGCCGCCCTCGGCATTCCTGCAGCGCGAGGCGGGGGTCGTCCTCACCGACGGCGCGGCGTGCGGCGAGGCCGGCCGCGGCGGGATGCGGCTCAACCTCGCCATGTCCCGCCCCGTCCTCACCGAGGCCCTCACCCGGATCCGCACCGCCCTACGTGCGTGATCTTCCGAGCTATAGCTCGGAAGATCACGCACGTGGGTGGTCACCAGGGGAGGGGCTCGTCGTCGGGGAGGCCGGAGGCGAGGAGGGAGGCGAGGTGGTCGCCCCGGCGCTCGGAGAGCTGGTCGATCTGGGTGCGGCAGGAGAAGCCGTCGGCGACGACCGCGGTCCCGGCGCCGGCGGACCGCACGCGGGGGAGCAGCACCTGCTCGGCGCACGCCACCGACACCTCGTAGTGGCCCTGCTCGAAGCCGAAGTTGCCGGCCAGCCCGCAGCAGCCCGAGTCCAGCACCTCGACCTCGGCGCCGGCGCGCGCCAGCACCGCGGTCTCGGCGCCGTAGCCGCCGGTCGCGTGCTGGTGGCAGTGCTGCTGCACGATGACGTCCCGCCCGGCGAGCCCCGGCGGCGTCCAGTCCGGGGCCCGCTCGGCGAGCAGCCGTCCCAGCGTCGTCGTCGCCCCGGCGATCGCGTCGGCCCGCGGCCCGGGCAGCAGGTTGGGGGCGTCGTCGGTGAACACCGCCGTGCAGCTCGGCTCCAGCCCCACGATCGGCATCCCCGCCCGCACCGCCGGCGCCAGCGCGTCGAGCGTGCGGCCCAGGACGCGGGCGGCGACGTCGAGCTGGCCGGTGGTCACCCACGTCAGCCCGCAGCACAGCTCCCTGTCCGGCAGCCGCACCCGGAAGCCGGCCGCCTCCAGCACCCGGACCGCGTCGGCGCCGGCGCGGGGGTGCAGGAACTCGGTGAACGTGTCGGGCCACAGGAGCACCTCGCCGCGCTCACCGCTGCCCCGCGGCCCGCGCTCCCGGTACCAGTGCGAGAACCGCGGCGTCGCGAACGCCGGGATGCTGCGGCGCTCGTCGATGCCGCCGGCCCGCTTGAGCAGCCCCGCGAGCCGTGACGCCGTCAGCCGGTTGACCAGCGGCGCCACGGGCGAGGCGACGCGCGCGAGCGCGGGCAGCCAGCCCATCGACAGGTGCGACCGGGGGCGCCGGTGCTGGCGCCCCTCGTAGTGGTGGTGGAGGAACTCGGCCTTGTAGGTGGCCATGTCGACGTTGACCGGGCAGTCCGACAGGCAGCCCTTGCACGCCAGGCACAGGTCGAGGGCGTCGCGGACCTCGGTCGAGCGCCAGCCGTCGCGGATCGGGGAGTCGGCGTGGCCGCGCAGCATCTCCCACAGCAGGCGCGCGCGGCCGCGGGTGGAGTGGTGCTCCTCGCCGGTGACGCGGTACGACGGGCACATCACGTCCCCGTCGGTGCGCCGGCAGCGCCCCACCCCGATGCAGCGCTCGACGGCGCGGGTGAAGCGGCCGTCGTCCGACGGGTAGGCGAACGCGGACGCGGGGTCGTCGGGGGCGTAGTCGGCGCCGACGTGCAGGTGCTCGTCGAGCCGGTAGGGGTGGACGACCTTCCCGGGGTTCATGCGGTTGCGCGGATCGAACAGCGCCTTCACCGACTCGAAGGCCGCCACCAGCTCGGGGCCGTACATGCGCACGAGCAGCTCGCCGCGCGACTGGCCGTCGCCGTGCTCGCCCGAGAGCGACCCGCCGTAGCGCACGCAGAGGTCGGCCGAGCGCTCCATGAACGAGCGGTAGTCGGCGATCCCGGCCGGGGAACCGAGGTCGAACGGGATGCGGGTGTGGATGCAGCCGTGCCCGAAGTGGCCGTAGATCGCGGTGCCCTCGGTGAACCCGTACTCCTCGACGAGCGCGACCCAGTCGGCCATGTAGTCCGCGAGCCGGTCGGTGGGCAGGGCGGCGTCCTCCCAGCCCTCGTAGTTGTCCCGCCCGGTGCGCGGGTCGCGCGCGGAGACGGGCAGGGCCGACTCCCGGATCGCGAACAGCTCGGCCTGCTCGGCGGGATCGGTGACGGTGAGGACCGAGCAGGTGCCCTCCAGCTCCGCGGCGAGGGCGCGGGCGCGCTCCCGCGCCCGGTCGGCGTCGTCGTCGCGCATCTGGGCCATCAGCCAGCTGTGCCCGGCGGGCATGGCGGCCATCGCCCGCTGGTGGAAGCCGCGGGCGCGCTCGAACTCGACGATGTTGCGGTCGATGCACTCCAGGAAGTGCGGGGTGTGCGGCAGGATCTCCTCGACGCTGCGGGCGGCGGCCACGACGTCGTCGAAGCCGAGCACCACCAGCGCGGTGTGGGGCGCCTCGGTGACGAGGTCGAGCTCGGCGTGCAGCACCGTGACCAGCGTCGACTCCGACCCGACGAGCGCCTTGGCGACGTCGAAGCCGTGCCCGTCGGCGTCCGGGCCGGGCACGAGGTCGTCGAGGTTGTAGCCCGAGACGCGGCGGGGGATGTCCGGAAAGCGCTGCGCGACGAGCTCCGCGTGGTCCTGCGCGATCGCCCGCAGACCGCGGTAGATCTCCGCCCGCCGCCCGCCCGCGGCCTGGATCGCGTCGTACTCCGCGGCGGTGGTCGGGCCCACCCACATCCGCAGCCCGTCGTGGGTGAGGACCTCGAGGCGGCGGACGTTGTCGGCGACCTTCCCGAAGGTCTGTGCCGTGGACCCGCAGGAGTTGTTGCCGATCATCCCGCCGATCGTGCAGCTGACGTGCGTCGCGGGCTTGGGGCCGTAGATCAGCCGGCCGGGCAGGGCGGCGTTGAGGTCGTCGAGCTTGATGCCCGGCTCGACGACGCAGGTGCGGGCGTCCTCGTCGACGGCCACGATCCGCGTGCAGTACTTCGACCAGTCGATCACCACCGCCGCGTTGCAGCACTGTCCGGCGAGGCTCGTCCCGCCGCCGCGGGAGAGCACGGGCACCTCGTGCTCGCGGCACACGGCCAGCGCCGCCACCCCCGCGTCGATCGAGCGGGGGACGACGACGCCGATGGGCACCTGCCGGTAGTTCGAGGCGTCCACGGCGTAGGCGGCGCGGGAGCCGGCGTCGAACCGGACCTCGCCGTCGACCCGTGCCCGCAGCTCCGCGGCGAGGGCCTCCTCCGGGGTCTGCGGGCGGGTGCGGGGTGAGGGCAGATCCACCGTGGCCACGCACCGACCCTGGGCGGCGCGACGGGCCCGCGCAACCCAGCCGCGCCAGCAGGTGCGGGAGGATGGGCGGCGTGGAGCCGGGAGACGCAGCGGAGCGGAGCTCGACCCTCGGCGTGGACGACGCCGCGGTGGGTGCGCTGCTGGGGAAGGTCCAGCGCGTGGCGGTGGTCGGCGTCTCCGACCGCTTCACCCGCCCGAGCTTCCGCATCGCGGCCTACCTCCTCGACCGCACCGCGTGGACGGTCGACCTCGTCAACCCGCACGTCGTGGAGACCCTCGGCCGGCTCTGCGCCCCCACCCTCGCCGACGTCCCGGCGCCCGACCTCGTCGTCGTGTTCCGCGCCCCGGCGGCCTGGGACGCGGTGGTGGACGACGCCGCCGCGGTCGGGGCCGCCGCCGTGTGGCTCCCGTCCGGGGTGGCCGACGCCGACACCACCGCCCGCACCGTCGCCCGGGCCCGGGCCGCCGGGCTGACCGCCGTCGCCGACCGCGACGTCCGCGCCGAGCACCGGCGGTGGTGCGCGTGAGCGCCGTGGTCCGGGAGCCGGACCGTCTCGAGATCCGGGCCAACCGCACGGCCCCGGCCGTCACGCTGGCGACCGGCGTCGTCGGCGTCGCCGCCGGGCTGTGGCTCCTGGCCTCCGGCGGGACCGCGAACGTCGTCCTCGGGGTGGTGCTCCTGCTGTTCTTCGGGGTCGGCGCGGTGCGCGGCGCCGTGCGCCTGGTCCGCGGGCGTCCCCTGCTCGTCGCCACCCGCGAGGGGGTCGACGACGGCGGGTCGATCGTCGTCGCCGGGTTCCTGCCCTGGTCGGAGGTCGGCGCCATCGACGTCCTGCCCGCGCGGGGCGGCGGGATGCTCGTCATCGGCGTTCGCGACCCGGAGGCGGTGCTGGCGCGCACCACCCCGCAGCGGGCGAAGGTCGGCCGCGCCCAGGCGGGACGGCTGGGGAGCCCGGTGGTGCTCCCGCCGGCGGTGCTGCCCGTGCCGGCTCAGGAGCTCGCCGACGACCTCGAGCGGCTGCGTCCGGATTCGTGAGCCCGGACCCGTGAGCGTGCACGACCGGCGCCGCCGCGCGATGGTCGCCCGGCTGCGCCGCGAGGGCATCCGCGACGAGCGCGTCCTCGCTGCCATGGCCGCCGTCCCGCGGCACCGGTTCGTCCCCGCGCACCGCGTGGACGAGGCCTACGGGCCGGGCCCGCTGCCGATCTCCTGCGGGCAGACGATCTCGGCGCCGGCCATGGTGGCCGCGATGGCGTCCCTGCTGGACCTGACCGGCACCGAGCGGGTGCTCGAGGTCGGGGCGGGCAGCGGCTACGCGGCCGCGGTGCTGTCGCGGCTGGCCCGGGAGGTCGTGACGATCGAGTACCACCCGTCGCTGGCCGCCGGGGCGCGGGCCGCGCTCGCCGCCACCGGTCACGACGTCGAGGTCCGCCACGGCGACGGCCGGCTCGGTGCGCCGGACCGGGCGCCGTTCGACGCGGTCGTCGTGGCCGCGATGGCCGAGGGCGAGGTGCCCCCGGCCCTGCTCGAGCAGCTCACGGACGACGGCGTGCTCGTCTGCCCGGTCGGCCACGGTCGCGCGGGCACGCTCGTCCGACGCCGCCGCGACGGGCGGGAGGAGTGCGTCATGCCCGTCTCGTTCGTCCCGCTGCTCTGACCGGCCTACGTGCGTGATCTTCCGTGCTATCGCACGGAAGATCACGCACGTACGAGGGCGAAGGACTCCGGGGCGAGGGTCAGGGTGGTGGCGGCGGTGTCGACGCCGGCCGGGGCGTAGAGCACCTCGCCCGCCGCGACGGGCAGGGTCGCCGGGGCCGCGCCGAGGTTGACCGCCAGGCGCAGGGTCCCGCGGTGCACGACGAGCGTGCGCGCGTCGGCGTCGTGGTCGACGCGGACCGGGTCCAGGTGCGGGTCGGTCAGCTCGGGCTCGGCGCGGCGCAGCGCGATCAGCGTCCGGTAGACCTCGAGCAGCGCGGCGTGCGGCTCGCGGGACGGCTCGGACCAGTCGAGCTTCGAGGCCTCGAAGGTGGCGTCGGCCGTCGGGTCGGGGACCTCCTCGGCGCCCCACCCGTGCTCGGCGAACTCCTTCGTCCGGCCCTCGCGCACGGCGGTCTGCAGCTCCGGGTCGGAGAACCCGACGAAGAATGCCCACGGCGTGCGGGCGCCCCACTCCTCGCCCATGAACACCATCGGCGTGTACGGCGAGCAGAACACCAGCGCGGCGCCGCAGGCCAGCAGGCCCGGCGACACCGACGCGGAGAGCCGGTCGCCGGACGCGCGGTTGCCGACCTGGTCGTGGTCCTGCAGGTAGGCCAGGAACCGGTGGCCGGGGGTGCGCAGCAGGTCGACCGGACGCCCGTGGAGCCGCCCGCGGAACGTCGACCACGTCCCGGCGTGGTGGAACGGGTGGTGCAGCACCTCGGCCAGGGCCGACAGCGCGCCGAAGTCCACGTAGTAGCCCTGGGTCTCGCCGGTGAGGGTGGAGTGCAGGGCGTGGTGGATGTCGTCGCACCACTGCGCGTCCAGCCCGTACCCGCCGGCCTCGCGCGACGTGATCAACCGGGGGTCGTTGAGGTCGGACTCCGCGATCAGCGTCAGCGGGCGGCGCAGGTGGGCCGACAGCGACGCGACGTGGTCGGCCATCTCCTCGAGCAGGTGGGTCGCGCGGGCGTCGCGCAGGGCGTGCACGGCGTCGAGGCGCAGGGCGTCGACGCCGTAGTCACGCAGCCACATCGTGACGTTGTCGAGGATGTAGGCCCGCACGGTGTCCGAGCCCGGCCCGTCGAGGTTCAGCGACGGTCCCCAGACGTTCTCGCCGAGGAAGTAGGGCCCGAAGCGGTCGAGGTAGGCCCCGGACGGCCCGAGGTGGTTGTAGACGACGTCGAGGACGACCCCCAGGCCGCGCGCGTGGCAGGCGTCGACGAAGCGCCGGAACGCCGCGGGCCCGCCGTAGTTCTCGGTGACCGCGTACCAGAGGACGCCGTCGTAGCCCCAGCCGCGCGTCCCGTCGAAGGCGTTGACCGGCAGGACCTCGACGAAGTCCACGCCGAGCTCGACGAGGTGGTCGAGGCGCTCCTCGGCGCCGGCGAACGTGCCGTCCGGGGTGAAGGTCCCGACGTGCATCTCGTAGATCACCGACCCGGGCAGCGACCGCCCGGTCCAGGCGGCGTCGGCGGGGGAGGGCTCGACCTCCACCAGCCGCGAGGCGGCGTGGACGCCGTGGGGCTGCCACCGCGACCGGGGGTCGGGCAGCGGGTCGCCGCCGTCGAGGGCGAAGGCGTAGTCCGTGCCCGGACCGGCGTCGGGCACGGTGACGTGCCACCACCCGTCAGCACCCGCGGTCATCGCCTCGGTGCGGTCGGTGAGGACCAGCACCACCGACGTGCTCTCGGGCGCCCAGACCGCGAAGTCATAGCTCACGGGCCCGATCGTTCCCGACGGACCGCCCGCGCATGCGTGCCGCCCGCCCGCAATGATGGGGCCGGGTCGGTGGCGTCCACCACGGGGGCGCCGGGCCGGCCGGGGACGAGGGCGGCACAGGAGCGAGCGATGGGCACGGGACCCGATCCCGACGCGCGCGAGCTGTTCGCGGGCGGCGGGCAGGTCGGCGCGGACATGGCCGCGGTCGACTGGGCCGCGACGCCGCTCGGCGAGCCCGCGGGCTGGCCGACGCCGCTGCGCACCGTCGTCCGGATGCTCCTGACCTCCCGGTTCTCCATGTGGATGGCGTGGGGCCCCGAGCTCACGGTGATCTACAACGACGCGTACTGGCGCGACACGCTCCAGTCGAAGCACCCGTGGGCGCTGGGGCGGCCGGCGCGCGAGGTGTGGCACGAGGTGTGGGACGCGGCGGGGTCGCGCATCGGCACGGTCCTCGACACCGGCGTCGCCACCTGGGACGAGGACCTGCTGCTCTTCCTCGAGCGCAGCGGCTACCCGGAGGAGACCTACCACACGTTCTCCTACAGCCCGCTGGCCGACACCGACGGTGTCGTCGCCGGGATGCTCTGCGTGGTCACCGAGAACACCGACCGCGTCATCGGCGACCGCCGGATGGCGACGCTGCGCGACCTCGCGACGGCCATGGGCCCGGCCCGGTCCCACGACGACGTCCTCGTCGCGGTGGAGCAGACCCTCGCCGGCAACGACCGCGACGTGCCGTTCGGGCTGCTCTACCTGTTCGACGCGGACCGCGGGGAGGCGCGTCTCGCCGCCGCCGCGGGCGTCGCGCCCGGCTCGCCGGTCGCCCCGCCGGTGGTCGCTCCCGGAGCCGGGCCGTGGCCGCTCGGCGACGTCCGCGGGGACGCGCCGGTCCTGGTCGAGGACCTGGCCGGCCGCGTCGGTGGGGAGCTGCCGCGGGGTGCGTGGGACCGGGGCCCCACCGAGGCCGCCCTCGTGCCCCTGGCCGGCGCCGCCGGCGCGGAGGGCCTCACCGGCGTCCTCGTCGTCGGGATGAACCCCCACCGCCGCTACGACGAGCGCGCCGCGAGCTTCCTGCAGCTGCTCGGGGGCCAGATCACCGCCGGCCTCGCGCACGCCGACGGGTACGAGGCCGAGCGCCGCCGCGCGGAGGCGCTCGCCGAGCTCGACCGCGCGAAGACCGACTTCTTCTCCAACGTCAGCCACGAGTTCCGCACGCCGCTGACGCTGATCATGGGCCCTGTCGAGGACCTGCGGGCTGCCGGGGACGTCGAGCCCGAGCGGGTCCGCGCGGAGCTCGAGATGGTGCACCGCAACGGGCAGCGGCTCGGCCGCATGGTCAACAGCCTGCTCGACTTCTCCCGCCTCGAGGCCGGCCGCCGCGAGACCCACCCCGTGCCCCTCGACCTCGGCCCGGTCACCGAGGAGCTCGCCGGCGTGTTCCGCTCGGCCATGGCCCGCGCGGGGCTCGACTACGTCGTCGACTGCCCGCCGCTGCACCGCCCGGTCCTGCTCGACCGCGACGCGTGGGAGAAGGTCGTCCTCAACCTGCTCTCCAACGCCCTCAAGTTCACCCTCGACGGGAGCGTCACGGTGACGGTGGAGGCCGTCGACGACGCCGCGGTGCTCCGGGTGGCCGACACCGGGGTGGGGGTGCCCGCCGACCAGCTGCCGCGCCTCTTCGAGCGTTTCCACCGGGTGCAGAGCGCCCGCGCGCGCTCCGGGGAGGGCAGCGGCATCGGGCTGGCGCTGGTGCGCGAGCTCGTCGTCCTGCACGGCGGCGAGGTCGCGGCGCGCAGCGAGCCCGGCGCCGGGACGACGATGACGGTGACGCTGCCGTTCGCGCCGGCCGGCGTCGCCGCGGGGACGCCCGACGACGCCGAGCCCGTCGACGGTCCGTCCCCCGACGCGGCCTCGTTCGTCGCCGAGGCGCTGCGGTGGCTGCCCGACGACGAGCCCCCCACGGCCGCCGGGGCCGGCGACCCGGCGCCGCCGGACGAGGTCCCGGACCTCCCGCCGCGCGCGGTGGAGCGCGGCCGGGTCCTGGTGGTCGACGACAACGCCGACATGCGGAGCTACCTGCGCCGCCTGCTCGCCCCGCGGCACGACGTGCGGGTGGCCGCCGACGGCGAGCAGGCGCTGCGCGCGGCGCTCGCCGACCCGCCGGACCTCGTCGTCTCCGACGTCATGATGCCCGGCGTCGACGGCCTCGAGCTGCTGGAGACGCTGCGCGCCGACGAGCGCACCGCGCGCGTCCCGGTGCTGCTGCTCTCGGCGCGCGCCGGGCAGGAGGCCGCGCTCGCGGGCCTCGCCGCGCAGGCCGACGACTACCTGGTCAAGCCGTTCGCCGCGCCGGAGCTGCGGGCCCGCGTCGACGCGCACCTGCAGCTCGGCCGCGCCCGCCGCCGGGCCGAGGCCCGGTTCACGGCGATGGCCGACCTCGCGCCCGCGCTGATCTGGGTGGCCGACGCCGACGGCGCCCGCACGTTCCACAACGCGGGCTGGCGGCGCTTCACCGGGCGCGACGCGGCGCAGGAGAGCGGTGACGGCTGGCGCAACGGCGTCCACCCGGACGACCGGGAGCACCACCGCACGGTCACCGCGGCGGCGATGGCCGACGGCGGCGGGTGGGAGGTCGACTACCGGCTGCGCCGCGCCGACGGCGCCTACCACCGCGTCGTGGAGCAGGCCGTCCCGCTGCCGGGGGAGGGCGGGCCGTCGGGGTGGGTGGGCAGCTGCGTCGACGTCAACGCCCGCGCCCTGGAGGCCGAGCGGCAGCGGCTGCTCGCCCGCGTCGGCGCCGAGCTCGACGCCCGGCCGGACGTCGCGGCCCGCCTGGAGCGCCTGCTGCACCTGCTCGTCGAGGTGCGGCTCGCGGCGCGCGCCGTCGCCCGTCCCGTCGACGAGGAGGGCCGCCCGGGCGCGGGGCGGGTGGCCGAACGGGCCCACGACGGCGGCGTGGGTCCGGCCGCGGTCCGCCCCGGCCGCCCGCTGCCCGCCGAGCCGCTGGGGGAGAGCGAGCGGGCGGCCCTGGCCGGGGCCTCCGCGGTCACCGCGGACGGGGTGCTGTCGCTGCCGTTGACGGTGCGCGACCGGCCGGTCGCGGTGCTCTCGCTCGAGCGCGACCCCGAGAGCCCGGCGTGGAGCGACGAGGACCGCGACCTCGTCGCCGAGATCGGTGGCCGCGCCGCGCTGGCCCTGGACAACGCCCTGCTGCTGGCCGAGGAGCGCTCGGTCGCGGCCCGGCTGCAGCTGCTGCAGCGCGCGACGAGCGAGCTCTCGGCGGCGGCCACCCCGGTCGAGGTCGCCGACGTCACCGTGGAGCACCTGCGCGCGCTGTTCGGGCCGAGCGCCCGCGTCGCGGTGTTCGAGTACGAGCCGCGGACCGGCACGCTCGCGCCGCTCGCCGCCCACAACATCGACCCGCCGGTGGTGGCGGCCCACCAGGAGTCCCCGACGCTGGTGGGCGAAGCGGTCGGCCGGGCCGAGGCGTTGTGGCTGACCGGCGACGGCGCGGGGGACCGGGACGACCCGCTGCGCGCGCTGATGGCGGACGCCGGGGTCCGCGGCGCGATGGCGCTGCCGCTCGTGGCCGCGGGCACCACCGTCGGCGCGCTCGGCATCGGCCTGCTCGACCGCGACCGGGTGTCGCGCACCGAGCGGATCACCCTCGACGCGCTCGCCGAGCCCTGCGCGATGGCGCTCGACCGGGCGCGGCTCTACCGCGGCGAGCACCAGATCGCCGAGACGCTGCAGCGCAGCCTGCTGCCGCAGGCCCTGCCCGCGCTCGACGGGGTCGCCCTGGCGGTGCGGTACCTGCCGGGCGCGGTGGGGACCCAGGCCGGCGGCGACTGGTACGACGTCGTCGAGCTCGACGAGCACCGCGTCGCCATCGCCGTCGGCGACGTCGTCGGCCAGGGCACGGCGGCCGCGGCGGTCATGGGCCAGCTGCGGACGGCCCTGTCGGGCTACCTCCTCGCCGGCCACGGCCCCGCCGACGCCCTCGGGCTGCTCGACGGCCTGACCTCCCGCATCCCCGGCTCGCGGGCCTCGACGGCGATGTGCCTGACGCTCGACACCCGCACCGGCGAGCTGCGCTGGGCGCGGGCCGGGCACCTGCCGGCCCTGCTCGTCGAGGGCCCGGACGACCGGGGAGCCGCGGCGGTGCGCTACCTCGACGACCCCGCGGGTCACGGGCCCCTGCTCGGCCTGCCGCCCGGGCACCGCGACCACGGCGAGGCCGTCACCACCCTCGCGGGCGGTGCCGTTCTGCTGCTCTACACCGACGGCCTCGTCGAGCGTCGCGGTGAGTCGCTCGACGAGGGCTTCGCGCGGCTCCGGGAGGCGGTCGAGCGCCACCACGCAGCGCCGCCCGGGCCGCTCGCGGGCGCCCTGCTGCGCGACCTCGGGCCCCGCGACGACGATGTCGCGCTCGTCGTCGCGCGCCTCTCGCCGCCCCCGCTGGAGCTGACCCTGCGGGCGCGCCCCGACTCGCTGGCCCTGCTGCGCCGCCACGTCTCCCGCTGGTCGCGCGCGGCCGGGCTCCCGGAGGTCGTCTACGAGGACCTCCAGCTCGCCCTCGGGGAGGCCGCCACCAACGGCGTCGAGCACGCCTACCGCGACGCGGTCGACGACACCGGCGAGGTCGAGGTCCGGGTCGCGCGCTGCGGCGACGGCTCGGTCGAGGCGTCCGTGCGCGACCGCGGCACATGGCGCCCGATCCCGGACGACCCCGGCTACCGCGGGCGGGGCCTGACGATCGTCCGCGAGCTGACGGTGGACGCGTCGGTGACACCGCGCGGGGGCGGGGGCACGGAGGTCCGCTTCCGGGTGGTGCCCACCGAGCCCGAGGAGCCGGCCGCCGCGGCGGGGCCGGCCGCCGCGGAACCGGCCGCACCCGGGGCCACGGCCGGCCTCGACGTCGTCGACGACGACGGGACCCGCCGCCTCGTGCTGCACGGCGACCTCGACCTCGCGGCCGTCGCCACCTGCCGCGACGAGCTGGTGGCCGCGGTCGACGGGCCGGCGCGCGTGGAGATCGACCTGCGCGGCGTCGGGCACCTGGCGAGTGCCGGGATCGGGCTCGTCCTCGAGGTCGTGGAGGCCGTCCGCGCCCGCGGGGGCGAGGCCACGCTGCGCACCGCACCGGGCACCCCCGCGGCGCGCGTGCTGGCGCTGGCCCTGCCCGGCGAGCGCTCCTAGCTCCGGCCCAGGCCGGCCTCCCGGGCCCGCACGATGGCCTCCGCGCGGTCGGCGACGTGCAGCTTGGTGAAGATCGCCGAGACGACGTTGCGCACGGTCTTGGGGGACAGGAAGAGCGCCGCGGCGATCTGCGGGTTGGCCCGGCCGGCGGCGATGAGGTCGAGGACCTCCCGCTCGCGGGCGGTGAGCTCGGGGAACACGTCGACCGTGGCGGTGCGGGGCGCGAGGAACTCGGTGACCCGCCGGGCCAGCGCCGGGCCGAAGATCGCGTCGCCCTCGGCCACGGCCGTCACGGCGCGGACGATCTCGTCCTTCGTCGCGCCCTTGAGCAGGTAGCCGCGGGCGCCGGCGCGCAGGGCGGCGAAGACGGTCTCGTCCTCCTCGCTCATCGTCAGCACGACCACCCCCACGCCGGGGTCGGCGTCGACGATGCGGCGGGTCGCGGTGATGCCGTCGAGCTCGGGCATCCGCACGTCCATGACGACGACGTCGGGGCGCAGCGCGGCGACGCACTCGACGGCGGCGGCCCCGTCGGTCGCGGTGCCGACCACCTCCAGCCCGTCGACGGTCGCGAGCAGGCCCGCGAGGCCGTCGAGGTAGACGGGGTGGTCGTCGGCGAGCACCACGCGGATCACGGGGCCTCCTGGGGGCGGGTCGGGGTGCACGGCAGCTCGGCGGTGACGACGGTGCCGCCGTCGGGCGGGCAGGCGACGGTGGTGCGGCCGCCCAGCTCGGCAGCGCGCTCGCGCAGCGACAGCGTCCCGACGCCGGCGACGACGTCGGTGCCGATGCCGCGGCCGTCGTCGGTGACGGTGACGACGAGGCGGTCACCGCGCCGGGCCAGGTCCACGGTCGCCCGGGTCGCGGACGCGTGCCGGACGACGTTCGTCATCGCCTCCGACGCGATGCGGAAGGCGGCGACCTCGCAGGCGGCGGTGAGTCCGGCGAGGTCGCCGGGCTCTCCGTGGACGGTGATCTCCAGCCCGTCGCCGGACAGGCGGCGGGCCTGGGCCCGCAGGGCGCCCGAGAGCCCGAGCTCGTCGAGGGCGGGCGGGCGCAGGTCGTGGACCAGGCGCCGGACGTCGGTGAGCAGGGTGCCGACGTCGGCCACGGCCTGGGCGAGGACCTCGTCGGCCCGGCCGGGGTCGCGGGCGGCGAGCCCGCGGGCCGTCTCGATGCGCAACGTCACCGCGCCGAGGCCGGGCCCGAGGCTGTCGTGCAGGTCGCGGCGCAGCCGGCGGCGCTCCTCCTCGCGCGCGGTGACGAGGTCGGCGCGGGCCTGCTGCAGCGACGCCGACAGCGCGCCCGCCCGGGCGGCGCCGGCGGCCTGGCGCAGCAGGTCGCCGAGCAGGCGCTGGTCGGCATCCGAGAGCCGGCGGCCCTCGGCGACGGCGACGCGGCCGATCGTCTCGTCGCGGTAGCGGATGGGGAGCACGGCGGTCGGGTGGTCGGTGCTGCCGTGCTCGACGACGGCACGGGCGCCGTCGGCGCGGTCGATCTCGACCCGCACGTAGGGCAGCCGGAACGCCTCGGCAACCGACCGGGCCAGCGCGGCGAGCTGCTCGCCCGGCGCGACGGCGGTCTCGAGGTGCCCGGCGAGCGTCGCGACCGCGCTGTACGGGTCCTCACGCGAGCCGCGGGTGAGCCGCCGCGCGGCGCGCCACAGGCGGCTGCGCAGCGGCGTGTAGAGCACGGCGACGACCGCCACCGCGAGCAGTGCCGAGTCCCGGCTCCCGAACGCCGCGCCGGCGACGAGCAGGACGAGCCCGTCCACGACGAGCACCCCCAGGCCCAGCGCGACGGCCACGAGCGTGGTGGGCAGCAGGCGCTCGACGTCGTAGAGCCGCTCGCGCACCACCGCGACGACGATCGCCCCGCTCGTCACCGTGACCGCCACGAGCAGGGCGACCGTGGGCCCCGGCTCGGGCAGCAGGAGCGCGACGCCGATCACCAGGGCGTCGACGAGGCCCGCCCACACCAGCCAACGCAGCTGCAGGCGCCGGCGGCCGGTCGCCCGCCGGTGGCGCACGGCCACCACCGCGAACGGCACGACCATGCCGAGCGGGAGCAGGGCGAACGCGACGTCCAGCACGACCGGCCAGAACGGCAGCGGGACCGAGTGCGGGTCGAGGTCGAGCGCGGCGACGCGCGGGCTGAACGCGACGCCGCTGCGGGCCTCGACCACCCACGACGGCACGAGCAGCAGGCTCACCGGCAGCAGCGCCGTCCCGGCGAGGCTCGCCAGCGCCACCGCGCGCCCGCCGCGGCCGCGGGGCAGGCGCCCGTCGGGGAAGAGCAGCAGCACCAGCGGGAGCCCGAGCAGCAGGAACGCGCCGTAGCGGGCGCTCACGGCGTAGGCCAGCGACGTGCCGGGCGCCCCCGGTGTGACGTAGAGGCCCTCGACGAGCCACTGCGCGGCGAGCCCGGTGACCAGCCACGCCGCACCGGTCGCGACGAGCACCCCGCCGACGGGGCGGCCGCGACGGTCGGCCCCGCGGAGCACGATGAGCCCGGCGGCGAGCAGCACCGGTCCGGCGAGGGCCTCGAGGAGCCCGCCGCCCTCGTCGGGCGCCACCACGACGTCGCGGTGGCGCAGCGCCAGCGCGACGATCAGGGCCGTCGCGAGCAGGCCGCCGACGGCGACCACCGCGAGGAGGGCGTCGCGGCGGCCCGGCGCGCGCCCACCCGTCACCGGGGCCGCGGGGGCCGGCGCGGCGCGCGGCGCGCTGTCCTCGGCCGTGGGTCGCACACGGTGATCGTCGCAGGTCGGGGGCTGGCATGTCCCCGGCCCGGCGTCCCGGATGCCGTCCCGGATCCGTGTCCCGGGTGGTCGGGACATCTCCGGGACCGGCGCGGGGCACGCGGCCCTGACGGCCCGGGACGGCGGGCGCGCAGGGTTCTGCCCATGCCACCGGCGAACCGCCGCCGCCCTGTCGACCACCTCATCCGGGAGCCCGCCGTGACGACCGTCCGCACCACCCCCGCCCGTGCCCGCACCGACGCCGCCGCGGCCCACGCCACGACCGAGGCGATCGAGGTCGGTGCCCCGATCAGTGCCCCGATCCGGGAGCCGGGGGGCCCGTCATCGGCCCGGATCCGCCTCGCCGGGGTGGGCCTGGCCCTCGGTGCCGGGGCCGCCGGCGTCACCGCGGTCGCGGCGGGCGCGAACTCCTTCGCCTTCGACATCGGCGGGACGTTCTTCCAGCTCGGGCTGTTCGGCCTGCTGGCCACGATGCTCGCCACCCGGGCCACCGGCACGAGCCGGCTCGCCCGCACGATGATCGTCGTCGAGTTCGTGGTGCTCGGGATCGCCACGGTCCAGTCGCTCTCGACCCTGCCCGCGCAGGGCGGGGAGTGGGGCACGGTCGCCCAGGTCCTCGACCCGTTCTGGCCGCTGTCGATGCTCGGCATGGCGGTCATCGGCGTGAAGGTGGCCGTCGCGGGCCGGTGGCGCGGCGCGCTGCGGGCATGGCCGGTGGTCGCCGAGACCTGGGTGTTCGTCGCGGTGCCGGCCATGGCCCTGCTCGGCTCGCCGATCGGCGACGTCGTGGGCGGCGTGCACTTCCTCGTCGGGTACGGCGTCCTCGGCGCGCTGCTCGCCCTGCGCCCCGACCTGGCCTGCCGCTGACCCCCGGTTCTGGCCGAAGGGCACCCTCGCTCGGATGGATCGAGCGATGGTGCCCTTCGCTCGTGTCACGTTCCGGGGAGCCCGACCGCGGGCAATCGACGGGCATGGAGTACCGCACTCTCGGACGGTCGGGACTGAAGGTCTCGACGATGACCATGGGCACGATGACGTTCGGCGGGAAGGGCGGCTTCGCGACGCTCGGCGACACCGACGTCGAGGGCGCCACCCGCCAGATCGACCTGTGCGTCGACCACGGCGTGAACCTCGTCGACACCGCGGACATGTACTCCGCCGGCGTGTCCGAGGAGATCGTCGGCGAGGCGACGAAGAACCACCGCGACGACCTGCTCATCGCCACCAAGTGCCGCTTCCCGATGAGCGACGACCCCAACGACGCCGGCGCCTCGCGCCAGCACATCATCCGCAGCGTCGAGAACAGCCTGCGCCGCCTGCAGACCGAGCACATCGACCTGTTCCAGCTGCACGGCTGGGACGGCGTCACGCCGCTGGAGGAGACCCTCGAGGCCCTCGACACGCTCGTGCGCAAGGGGAAGATCCGCTACGTCGGCTGCTCGAACTACTCGGCCTGGCACATCATGAAGGCCCTGGCCGTCTCGGAGCGCGAGGAGCTGCAGCGCTTCGTCTCCCAGCAGATCCACTACACGCTGCAGGCCCGGGAGGCGGAGAACGAGCTGGTCCCGGTGTCGATCGACCAGGGCCTCGGCATCCTCGTGTGGAGCCCGATCGCCGGCGGCCTGCTCTCCGGCAAGTTCCGCCGCGGCCAGGACGACCCGGAGACGTCGCGCCACCTCGGCGAGTGGTCGGAGCCGCCGGTGCACGACCGCGAGCGCCTCTACGACATCGTCGAGGTCGCCGCCGAGGTCGCCGACGCGCACGGCGTCTCGGTCGCCCAGGTGGCCAACGCCTGGCTGCTGCACAAGCCCGGGGTGACGTCGCTCGTCATCGGCGCCCGCACCGAGGAGCAGCTCGCCGACAACCTCGGCGCCGCCGAGCTGGCCCTCACCGACGACGAGGTCGCCCGGCTCGACGAGGTCAGCGCGACCCCGCTGCTCTACCCCTACTGGCACCAGAAGAACACGATCACCGACCGGCTCTCGCCGGCCGACGCGACGCTGCTGGGCTGACCACCCTGGTGGCGCCCCCGGGCATCCGCGACACTGACCGCGGGGGCCCGGGGGAGTGGTCGGACGTGCTGCACGTGAGGTCGCCGGACGGGACCGCGATCGCCCTGGAACGGATCACCGAGGGCCCGCGTCCCCTCGTGACCCTGGCCGGCGCCACGGCGGGCCGGGCGAACTGGGCCGAGGCGGCCCGGCCGCTCGACGGGCGCTTCGCCGTGTGGCTGGCCGATCGGCGCGGCAAGGGGGACTCGGGGGACACCGAGCCCTACGCGTTCGAGCGCGAGCACGAGGACCTGTTCGCGATCGCGGAGTCCTTCGCCGAGCCGGTGGCGTTCGCCGCCCACTCCTCGGGGGCGGTGTGTCTGCTCGGCGCGGCCGCCCGCGGTCTGCCGGCCGCGCACCTGGTGGTCTACGAACCGCCCTGGCCGCTGCCGGGCCGCCGGAGCGACGGTCCGGCCCTCGACGCCATGGAGGCCCGGCTCGCGGCGGGCGACCCCGAGGGCTGCCTCGAGACCGGCCTCCTGCGGTTGGTCGAGGCCCCGCCCGCGGCGGTGGCGGGCATGAAGCAGACGCCGTCGTGGCCCCAGCGGGTGGCGCACGCCCACACCTGGCCCCGCGAGGGCCGCGAGCTGGGTCGCATGCCCGAGGGCACCGACGTGCTGCGGGACGTCCGGGTGCCGACGCTGATGCTGCTCGGGGAGCTCAGCGCGGGACACCTGCGCGCCTCCACCGAGGCCGTCGCCGCGGCCCTGCCGGACGCCGT
Organism: Actinomycetospora chlora; assembly: GCF_039542135.1. Lineage (NCBI taxonomy): Bacteria > Bacillati > Actinomycetota > Actinomycetes > Pseudonocardiales > Pseudonocardiaceae > Actinomycetospora > Actinomycetospora chlora. The sequence continues at coordinate 43,658 of NZ_BAABHO010000005.1, read as the reverse complement.
CGTCGTCGAGCTGCCCGGGCAGGGGCACGCGGCGCTGCAGACCGCTCCGGCGATGGTGGGGGACGTCCTGGCGCGACACCTCCCCGACTGAGCGACCCCTGACCCGGATCACACTGCGCGATCGTCCATCCTGGGAGCGACCACCCGAGGGGGTCGACGCGGAGGGAGACGCCGGTGCCCCGTCGCCGCACGGCCAAGGCCGCGCAGCACGAGCAGAACAAACGCATGATCGTCGAGCTGACCGCGTGGATCACCGTGGCCGCGGCGGTGCTCGTCGTGGCCCTGCACGCCGGCATCTCCGCGACGTCGACCGCCGCCGACGTCCCCCGCGTCACGACCGCCGAGTACCGCTGAGCGGACCGTGATCGAGCTCTGGAACATCTCGCGGGCGCTCGGCCTGGCCGCGCTCCTGCTCATGGGCGTCGTCCTCGCGCTCGGGGCCCTGCACAACACGTCGCTGAGCCGCCTCGCCGGGCAGGCGCTGCCGCGGTTCGTGCTCGTGGCCCTGCACCGCAACCTGTCGCTGATCACGGTCGTGTTCGTCGCGCTGCACGTGGTCACGGTGCTGGTCACGCCGTACCTGCCGCTGCACTGGTACCACGTCGTCGTCCCCGGCACGGCGTCGTTCAACCCGTGGCCGGTCGGCCTCGGAGCCGTCGCCCTGGACCTGCTGCTCGCGGTGGTGATCTCGTCGAGCCTGCGGCGCTTCCTGTCCAAGCGCGTGTGGCTCGTCGTGCACTGGACGTCGTACGTGTGCTTCCCGGTGGCCGTCGCCCACGCCGTCGCGAACGCCTCGTTCCGCGGCGGGACGTGGTGGACGCTCGTCGTCCCGGTGCTCGCCACCGCCGTCGTCGTCTGGGCCCTGCTCTACCGGCGCAGTGCTCGCCGGCGCGCCGCGCTCCCGCTCGCCGACCGGGGCCGCACCGACCCGGCCGAGGCCCGCCGGGCGGCCGACCACGCCACCGGCTCCCAGCCGGTCGTCACCCCGCCACCGGCCCCGGACGCAGCGAACGCGCCGTTCGCTGCGCACGAAGAAGCGAACGCGCCGTTCGTTGCGCAGGGCGGAGGGGAGCCGGCGCCCGCGCCGAGACCGGCGGTGCAGGAGATACGCGTGGTGTCGCGGTCGGCGCCCGCCCACGGGCGGCACGCCGCCGAGCCGGACGACGAGACCGCCGACGCCGACGCGCCGACCGAGACCCTCGCCGGCCCCGAGGCCCCGACCGTCGCCCTCCCGCCGCGCCGCCGACGCTGACCTACTGGCTGGTATCGCTCGCTCAGCGAGCGATACCAGCCAGTAACCCGCTGCCGGGGGTCGGAGCCCACCCGCGAACGGGGAGTTCGGACGCCTAGACGCAGCGAACCGCCCGTTCGCTGCGTTCCAGGTGGGGGTCAGCGCGCGTCGACCGTCTCCTCGCGCATGCGCTCGAGGGTCGCGATGAGGGTGGCGGCGTCGTAGGGGCCGACGTGGCGCTGGGGGACGGCGTCGCCGACGCCCAGGTAGAAGGTCGGCGTGCCCGGGAGGTCGGAGCTGCGGGCGTCGATCTCGTCGTCCGCGACGTGGTTCTGCGGGCGCCCGTCGTGCAGGGCGTCCTCGATCCGGTCGACGTCGACGCCGAGGTCGGCGCAGTACTGCAGGAGGTCGTCGCGGTCGAGGGCCTCGGCGTGCGCGAAGAACGAGTCGTGGACGTCCCAGAAGCGGCCCTGCTCGGCCGCGGCCTCGGCGACCTCGGCGGCGATGCGGGCGTTCGGGTGGACGTCGTCGAGCGGGAGGTGCCGGAACACGTAGCGCATGTCGTCGCCGAAGTGCTCGCGGACCTGGCGGATGCTGCCCGTGGCCTTGCCGCAGAACGGGCACTCGAAGTCGCCGTACTCGACGATCGTCAGCGGCGCGTCCACCGGCCCGCGGACGTGGTCGCGGTGGGGGTCGACGGCGCGCAGCAGGTCGCGCGACGGCTCGTCGGGCAGCGACGACCGGCCCGCCCGGAACACCACGGCGCCCAGGCCGAGCGCGATCAGCGACGCCGCGAGGACACCGACGCGGGCCTCGTCGGCGAGCACGGGGTCGGGCAGGGCGAGGTCGACGATGAACAGCGAGATCGTGAACCCGATGCCCGACAGCGCCGCGCCGCCCGCGACCTGGGGCATCCGCAGCCCCGGCGCGAGGCTGCCCGGACGCACCCGGGCGAGCAGGGCCGTCGCGCCGGTGATGCCCACGAACTTGCCGAGCACCAGCCCGAGCACGACGCCCCACGTCAGCGGCGAGGTGGCGGCGGCCCGCAGCGTCTCGCCGGTGAGCGGGACGCCCGCGTTGGCCAGCGCGAACACCGGCACGATGATGAACGCGGTGTAGGGCTGCCAGAGCCGCATGAGGCGTTCGTTCACCGACACCGCGCGCTCGAGCCCCAGCCGGGCGTTGCGGGCGTACTCCGGACTGGGCGACTGGCGGAACGCCCGGGTCAGCGCCGCGGCCCGCTCCACCTCGCGGCGCTTGGGCGGGTAGACCGGCAGCAGCAGCGCGATGAGCACCCCGGCGAGCGTCGCGTGCACGCCGGACTCGTGGAACGCCACCCACGTGACCACCGAGACCACGAGGTACGCACCACCCCGCCACACCCGCAGGCGCCGCAGCTGCCACACCGCCAGCAGGCCGACGATCGCCACCACCAGCGGGACGACGTGCAGCTCGTCGGTGTAGACGAGCGCGATGATCGCCAGCGCCCCGACGTCGTCGGCGACGGCCAGGGTCAGCAGGAAGATCCGCAGACGCTCGGCGCGGGGCGGGCCGACCACCGCGAGCGCCCCGAGCAGGAACGCCGTGTCGGTGGAGATCACGACGCCCCACGCGCTCGCCGCCTCGCCGGACGGGTTGAGCAGCAGGAACAGCACCGCGGGCAGGGCCAGCCCCGCGAGGGCGGCCGCGAGCGGGACCGCCGCCTTCGACCGGTCGCGCAGCTCGCCGAGGGCGAACTCCCGCTTGACCTCCAGCCCCACGACGAAGAAGAACATCGCCATGAGGCCGTCGTTGACCCAGTGCTGCAGGTCGAGGTCGATCGAGGCGTCGCCGACCGAGATCGCGAGGCTGGTGTGCCAGAACGCGTCGTAGGTCCACCCCCACGGGGAGTTCGCCCACAAGAGCGCCACCACGGTGGCGCCGAGGACGAACAGCGCGGCGAGCGACTCGCTGGCGTCACCCCGCCGGGCCGCGGCGATGCGCTCGAGCACGCCGTGCCAGCGGGGCCGGCTGTCCGTCACGTCGGCCATGCCCGAATCCAAGCAGGGGTCAGGCGGGGCGGACCAGCAGCGCGACCGGGTAGCGGTCGAGAACACTCCCCAGCGCCGGCGCCGACCCCTCGACGGGCCGTCCGGTGACGACGTCGGTCCAGTCGTCGGCGCCGCCGGGCAGCGGGAGCACGGTGTCGTGCCAGCCGCCGGCCGCGGCCAGGCCGACCGGCAGCCGGGTGGCGACGGCGACGAGGCGCTCCCGGCCGGACGGGCCACCGCGCGCGAACGCCACCGCGTGCTCGGCGGCCGGCCCCGACGCGGGCAGCGGGACGTAGCCGGTGAACAGCTCCGGCCGGAACCGGCGCAGGCGCAGCGCCGCCGACACCACCGCGAGCTTGGTGGCGGCGACCTCGTCGGCGTCGTCGGCGCCGGTCGCGGGCGTCCACCCGGCGTCGAGGCGCTCGAGCAGCCGGCGGCGGAGCGCGAAGTCGACCGGGCGGCGGTTGTCCGGGTCGACCAGCGAGTACTCGAAGAGCTCGGTGCCCTGGTAGACGTCGGGGATGCCGGGACCGGCGAGCTGGAGCAGCTTCTGGCCCAGGGCGTTCGAGCGGCCGTGCGCGTCGATCTGCGCCACGAAGGCCTCGATCTCCGCGACCGCCTCGGCGTCGCCCAGCACCTGTGCCGGCCAGGCCGCGACGGCCTCGTCGACCTCGGGCGCCGCAGGCACCTGACTCATGGGGACGTGCGCGGTGACGAGCTTGGCCTCCTTCGAGGCCTTGGTCAGGTAGCCCGCGAGCCGCTCGGCCGAGATCGGCCAGGCGCCGAGCACCGACTGCCACGCGAGGAGCTCCAGCGACGCCGAGGGCAGCGGGTGCCGCGCCGAGGCCGTGCGCAGGAAGGCCCCCCACTCGGCGGTGAGCTCGCTGAGGACGGCGAGCCGGGCCCGGACGTCCTCGGAGCGCTTGGTGTCGTGCGTCGAGAGCGTGGTCATCGTCGCCGGGGTGGACGCCGCGCGGTCGCCGGCCTTCGCGTGGAACTCCGCGGGCGTGACCCCGAAGCGGTCCGGCGCCCCGCCCACCTCGTTGAGCGCGACGAAGCGGTTCCACCGGTAGAACGTGGTGTCCTCCACGCCCTTGGCCGTGACCATGCCGCTGGTCTGCTCCACCCGCTGGGCGAGCAGCCCGTCCGGCTCCGCGGTCATCGCCGCGTGGATCGCGCGGACCGTGTCGGCGAGCTCCGGGCGGGCCGTCGCCGCCGTGTCGACCGCGCGGTCGAGCGCGTCGCGGCCCTCGGGCAGGTAGGAGCGGTAGACCGGGAACGAGCACAGGAGCTCGGCGACGGCGTCGCGCACTTTTCCCTCGTCGGGGTTGGAGCCCCCGCCCGGCACGAGCGCGGCGATGCGCCGGACCTCGGCCACGAGGATCTCGTCGGTGACGAGGCGGCGGGCGGCGTGCTCGGTGACCGACAGCCCCTCGCGCGCCCCGGTGTGCTGGGCCGCCACGGCGTCGACGAGCGCCTCGCCCCGCGGGTCGACGAACAGGCCCTGCACCTCGCGCAGCGCCTCGTAGCCCGTGGTGCCGTCCACCGGCCAGGAGCGGGGGAGGGCCTCGTCGGGGCCGAGGATCTTCTCCACCAGCAGCCACGCCTCGTCCCCGAGACCGGCCCGCAGGCGCCGCAGGTACGCCCCGGGCGCGGACAGGCCGTCCGGGTGGTCGATGCGCAGGCCGTCCAGCTCGCCCGCGGCGCGCCAGCGCAGCACCTCGGCGTGGGTGGCGTCGAAGACCGCCGGGTCGTCGACGCGGACCGCCGCGAGGTCGGACACGTCGAAGAACCGCCGGTAGGTCAGCTCGGCGTTGCCGCGGCGCCAGTGCACCAGCTCGTAGTGCTGGCGGTCGTGCACCTCCTGGGCCGTGCCGTCGTCGCCGGTGCCCGGCGCCACCGGGTAGCGGTGCTCGTAGTAGTGCAGCTCCGAGCGGTCGTCGGACAGCGTCAGCGCGGCGGCGTCCTCGGGGGAGCCCAGCACCGGGATCAGGATCCGGCGCGAGAGGTCGACGTCGTACCAGGAGGCGTAGGGCGACTCCGGCCCCTCGCGCAGCAGCGACCACCACGACGGGTTGGCCTCGGGCACCGCGACGCCCATGTGGTTGGGCACCAGGTCGACCAGCACGCCCAGGCCGGCCGCCCGCAGCGCCGCGACCAGCTCGCGCCGGCCCGCGTCGCCCCCGAGTTGGTCGTTGGCACGGGTCGGGTCGACGACGTCGTAGCCGTGCATCGAGCCGGGCGAGGCCTCGAGGATCGGCGAGCAGTACAGCGCCCCGACGCCGAGGTCGTCGAGGTAGCCGACCAGCTCGCGCGCCGCCGCGAACGGCTGCTCGGGCGAGAGCTGCAGCCGGTAGGTGGACGGGGGGATCGCGGAGGAGGTCACTGCCCCTCCGCCAGGTCCGTGCGCTGCAGCAGCAGCACCGAGCGCGAGGTGACCCGCAGGACGTCGCCGCCGACGTGGTCGGGCAGGCCGTCCGACAGCGGCGGGGTGTTCCAGGTCTGCGTGGTGCGGGCGGTGCCCACCACGACCTCCCCGGTGGTGGTGTCCAGGACGCTCGTCCAGCGGTGGGGGTAGCCCTGGCCGGGCAGCGTGACGTCGACGTCCTCGTGGTGGGCGTTGAAGATCAGCATGAAGCTGTCGTCGACCACCCGCTGGCCGCGCGCGTCGCTCTCCAGGATGCCGTCGCCGTTGAGGAACACCGTCAGCACGGCCGCCTCGCCGGACTCCCAGTCCTGGTCGCTCATCTCCTCGCCCGAGGAGGTGAACCAGGCGATGTCGCGCTGGATCTCGTCGGTGGGGGCCCCGACCGCCGGCCGGATGGGCCGGCCGTTGAAGAAGCGGCGGCGGCGGAACACCGGGTGCGACGCCCGCAACTCGGAGACCCTGCTCGTGTAGTCCATGAGCTCCGAGTCGGCCTTCTCCGGCGACCACTCCATCCAGGAGATCTCGGAGTCCTGGCAGTAGCCGTTGTTGTTGCCGTACTGGGTGCGCCCGATCTCGTCGCCGTGCAGCAGCATCGGCACGCCCTGGGACAGGAACAGCGTGGCCAGGAAGTTGCGGCGCTGGCGCTGGCGCAGCTCGTTGACCGCCGCGTCGTCGGTGGGCCCCTCGACGCCGTGGTTCCAGGAGTTGTTGTCGTCGGCGCCGTCGCGCCCGTCCTCGCCGTTGGCCTCGTTGTGCTTCTCGTTGTACGAGACGAGGTCGTTGAGCGTGAAGCCGTCGTGCGCGGTGACGAAGTTGACCGACGCGTAGGGGCGCCGGCCGTCGTCCTGGTAGAGGTCCGACGAGCCGGTGAGCCGGGCGGCGAACTCGCCCAGCGTGCCCGGCGTGCCGCGCCAGAAGTCGCGCACGGTGTCGCGGTACTTGCCGTTCCACTCGGTCCAGCCGGGCGGGAAGTTGCCCACCTGGTAGCCGCCCGGCCCGACGTCCCACGGCTCGGCGATGAGCTTGACCTGCGAGATCACCGGGTCCTGCTGCACGAGGTCGAAGAACGTGGAGAGCCGGTCGACGTCGTAGAACTCGCGGGCCAGGGTGGAGGCGAGGTCGAACCGGAAGCCGTCGACGTGCATCTCGGTGACCCAGTAGCGCAGGGAGTCCATGATCAGCTGCAGCGTGTGCGGCTGGCGGACGTTGAGGGAGTTCCCGGTGCCCGTGTAGTCCATGTAGTACTGCGGCTGGTCGTCGACGAGGCGGTAGTAGGCCTGGTTGTCGATGCCGCGCATCGAGAGCGTCGGGCCCTGGTGGTTGCCCTCGGCGGTGTGGTTGTAGACGACGTCGAGGATCACCTCGATGCCCGCGGCGTGCAGGTCGCGCACCATCGCCTTGAACTCCTGCACGTGCGCGCCCGGCGCCGGGCTGCCGGTGATGCCGACGCTCGCGTAGCCGAAGTGCGGGGCGAAGAAGGCGATCGTGTTGTAGCCCCAGTAGTTGCGCAGGCCGCGCTGCACGAGCGCGTCGTCGTGCACGAACTGGTGCACCGGCATGAGCTCGATGGCGGTGATGCCGAGGCGCTGGAGGTGGGCGATGACCGCCGGGTGGGCGACGCCCGAGTAGGTGCCCCGCATCTCCTCGGGGACCTCGGGGTGCAGGTACGTCAGGCCCTTGACGTGGGCCTCGTAGACCACGGTGTCGTGGTACGGCGTGCGCGGCGGCCGGTCGTCGTGCCAGTCGAAGAACGGGTTGATCACCACGGACTTCGGCACGTGCTGCGCCGAGTCGTCGTGGTTGACCTCGTCGTGGTCGTCGAAGTGGTAGCCGAACAGGGCCTCGTCCCACGCGTAGGTGGTGCCCAGCGTGCCGTCGAGGGCCTTCGCGTACGGGTCGATGAGCAGCTTGTGGCTGTTCGCCCGCAGGCCCTGCTCGGGCTCGTACGGGCCCTCGACGCGGTAGCCGTAGCGCTGGCCCGGGACGACCCCGGGCAGGTAGCCGTGCCACACGAAGCCGTCGCGTTCGGGCAGCGCGACGCAGTGCTCCCGGCCGTCGGCGTCGAACAGGCACAGCGTCACCGCGTCGGCGACCTCGCTGAAGACCGCGAAGTTGGTGCCGGCCCCGTCGTAGGTCGCGCCCAAGGGATAGGACGTGCCGGGCCAGGGCTGCATCGGGCTTCCTCCGGGAGGTGGGGAGTCGGACGTCCGGGGACGTCCCGGGACGGGAGACGGCACGGGGAGGGGAGTGCCCGATGCTCGCTCCGAGGATACGGGTCGGGCCCGACAGCCCGGCCCGATCGTTACGATCCCGGCCGTGGCCACCGTCTTCACCAAGATCATCAACGGCGAACTGCCCGGACGCTTCGTCTGGTCGGACGAGCAGGTGGTCGCCTTCCTCTCGATCAACCCGCTCGGGCCGGGCCACGTGCTGGTCGTGCCCCGCGAGGAGGTCGACCAGTGGCTGGACGCGCCCGACGGGCTGTTCGACCACGTCATGGGCGTGGCCCGCGCGGTCGGGTCGGTGATCCGCGACACGTGGTCGCCCCCGCGCGTGGCGCTCATGGTCGCCGGGTTCGAGGTGCCGCACCTGCACGTGCACGTCCACCCCGCCTGGGGGCTCGAGGCGTTCGACTTCTCGCAGGCCGCGACCGACCCCGACCCGGCCGAGATGGACCGGCACGCCGAGTCGATCCGCGCCGGGCTGCGGGCCGCCGGCCACGGGTCCGCGGTGCCGGAGGCGTGACCCAGCTGGTGCTGGTCCGCCACGGCGAGCCGCTCGCGGCCACCGTGGAGCCCGGCGCCGCCGACGAGGGGGCCGGGGCCGACCCGGCGCTCTCCGAGCGCGGACGGGAGCAGGCCGACCGGTTCGCGACGTGGCTGGCCGCCACACCCGACCGCGCGGACGTCGCGGAGGTGGTCACGTCCACCATGCGGCGCTCCCGGGAGACGGCCGCCCCCGCCGTGCGGCTGCTGGGGCTGCCCGAGCCGGTGGCCGTCGAGGACCTCTGCGAGTTCGACCGCGGGCGCGCGAGCTACCGGCCGGTGCACCTGCGCGACGAGGGCGACGCGGACTGGCAGAGCATCCGCTCCGGCCGCTTCCCCGACTACGTCGACGGGCCGGCCTTCACCGCCCGCGTGGTCGCGGCGCTCGACGCCGTCGCGGAGCGTCAGGACCCGCGGGCCACGGCCGTCGTCGTCTGTCACGCCGGCGTCATCAACACCTACGTCGCTGCGATCCTCGGCATCGCGCGGCCGCTGACCTTCCCGCTGCACCACACCTCGGTGACCCGGGTGCTGGTCTCCCGGTCGGGGACGCGGCGGGTCAGCTCGGTCAACGAGACCCAGCACGTGGCGGGGATGTTGTGACCGGGGATGCCGACAGCGGGGGCGACGGGACGGGGGACGCACCGACGCCGGGCGGCGGCTGGCTCGGCCCCGAGCGCCTGCTCGCCTTCAGCGACGGCGTCGTCGCCATCGCGCTGACGCTGCTGATCCTGCCGCTGGCCGAGCTCGTGCCCGAGGCCGAGGAGCCCACCCGCTCCGGGTGGGTGATCATCACCGACAACCTCGCGCCGATCGGCAGCTTCGTGCTCAGCTTCGTCGTCATCGCGCGGTTCTGGGCCGCGCACCACCGCGTGTTCGACGCCGCGCGGCGCGTCAGCCCGGCGCTCGTGTGGGTCAACACGGCCTGGCTGTTCACGGTCGTCGTGCTGCCGTTCCCCACCGAGATGGTCGGGGCGTTCGAGGACGACCCCTTCACGCTGCGCTTCTACGTGCTGACGCTGTTCGTCAGCAGCGCGCTCCTGTCGGTGATGACGGTGATGGTCCGGCGCTCGCTGGTCACCCACGGGCACGGTGCGCCCCGCCACGTCGAGACCGGGAGCACGGCCTCGCTCTTCCTCGTCGTCTTCGTCGTGACGCTCGTGGCGCCGCAGTGGGGGTACTACCCGCTGCTGCTCCTCTTCGCGACCGGTCCTGTCGAGCGGCTCCTGGGGCCCGTGATCGAACGCCGGCTGAACCGGGGGAGGCCGGGCTGATGGTCTTGTCCGCCGGTCCGCGGTGCACGACGCTCGGCCCATGACCACGTCGGCGACCTCGCGCGCCGGGTCGCGCACCGTCCTCGCGGCGATGACCCTCGCCAACGCGATGATCCTCGTCGACCAGACCGCGGTCCCGCTGGCGCTGCCCGACATCGCCCAGGACTTCGGCGTCAGCTCGCTGCTCGTGCAGTGGGTGCTCACGGCGAGCCTGCTGCCGCTGGCGGGGCTGCTCGTGCTCGGCGGGCGCCTGGGCGACCTGTTCGGGCGGCGGCGGGTGTTCCTGCTCGGCGCCGTGGTGTTCGCCGGCGCCTCGGCGGTCGGGGGCGCGGCCCCGTCGTTCCCGGTGCTGCTCGCCGCGCGGGTGCTCCAGGGGGCCGGCGGCGCGCTCATGCTGCCCGCGACCGTCGCCATCCTCTCCGCCGCCTTCGACCCCCGGGACCGCGGCCGGGCGCTGGGCACGATGGGCGGCATCGCGGCCACGGCCGGCGCGCTCGGCCCCACCGTCGGCGGCCTCCTGACCTCCGCGCTGAGCTGGCGCGCGGTGCTGCTGATCAACCTCCCGCTCCTGGTCGTGACGGTGTGGGCCACGCTGCGCGCGGTCCCGCCGGACGGCCCGCGGCGCCAGGGGGTGCACGTCGACCTGCCCGGAGCGGCGCTGCTCGGCCTGGTCCTCGTCGGGCTCGTGTTCGGCCTCGCGCAGACGACCACCGACGGCTGGACCGCGCCCGACGTCGTCGTCTCGCTGGTGGTGGCCGTCGTCGCCGCCGTGCTGTTCGTCCGCCGCGAGCGGCGGATCGACGACCCGCTGCTCGACCTGCGGCTCCTCGGGCGCAGCCGGGACTACCGCGGGGCGACGATCGCGCAGGGCCTCGCCGGGATGGCCGAGATGGGTCTGGGCCTGATCCTGCCGCTCGCGCTGGTGCTCAACCTGCAGATGGACCCCGCCCTGGCGGGTCTCGCGCTGCTCTCCACGACCGTCCCGATGGTCGTCGTCGCCCCGCTGGTGGGTCGCTGGTACGACGGCGCCGGGGGACGCCCGCCGCTGGTGGTCGGGTTCGCGCTGCTCGCGGTGTCGGGGGTGCTGCTCGCCCTCGGCATGCCCACGAACGACTTCTGGTGGCTGCTGCCCGGTCTCGTCATCTACGGCGTCGGGCTCGCCATCGTGCTGACGGTCAACGACCCGGTCAGCCTCGACACCGTCCCCGAGCACGACCACGGGCAGGCCTCGGGGGTGTCCGCGACCGCCGAGCAGGGCGGCGGCGCCGTGGGCATCGCCCTGCTGTACGCCCTGCTTCACCTGACCTACCTGACGTCGCTGTTCGACGGCGTGGCGGAGCGCGGTCTGCCGCCGCTGACCCCGGAGCGCGGCGCCGAGCTGCGCGACGCCCTGGCCCAGGCCCAGCAGACCGGTCTCCAGGCGCGGACGTTCGACCCGGGCGTCGCCGAGTACCTCGAGGTGGCACGCCACGCGTCCGACCAGGGCTACGTCGCGGCCTTCCTGGCGGTGACCGTCCTGTCGGTGATCGGTGTCGTCACCTCGGCCTGGCTCGTGCGCCGCCCCCCGGCGCCGGACACCGCGATCGCGGACGCGGAGGTCCCGGAGTCCGCGTGGGGCGCCGAGCCCGACCAGCCCGGCGCGGACCTGCTCGGGACCCCGGAGGACCGGCCGGACCGGCACCTCGTGCGGCCCGCCCGGCTGCCCGCCGCGAAGGACCGGAAGACGTCCGGCTGACGGTGCTGTCGATTCGGGGCCGTGCCGTTCGTGGTGGGGCATGACCGAGCACACGATCGACCACCTGCCCACCCCGCGCCCGCTGCTGACGGACCTGGTGATGGTGGAGTCCGCCCGCTGGCACGACGGGCGCCTGTGGTTCGCGCACTGGGGCGCGGGCGAGGTGGTGGCCGTCGACCTCGACGGGCACGCCGAGGTGGTGGCGCCCGGCCCCCGCCGGATGGGCTGGGCGATCGACTGGCTGCCCGACGGGCGGCTGGTGACGACCGGCGGGTCCGTCACGCGTCGCGAACCCGACGGCACGACGACGACGCTGCGCGGACACGGCGCCAACGAGGTGGTCGTCGACCCGCGGGGCCGGGTCTACGTGTGCGGCGCCGACTTCGACTTCGCCGGCGGCGCGGCGCCGACCCCCGGCTGGATCGACCTCGTCGGCCCGGACGGGACGTCCCGCCGGGTGGCGGAGGACATCGCCTTCCCCAACGGCATGGTGGTCACCCCGGACGGCGGCACCCTCGTGGTCGCCGAGTCGTTCGCCGGACGGCTGACCGCCTTCACCATCGCCGACGACGGCGGCCTGCACGGCCGCCGCGTGTGGGCCGACGGCCTCGGCCCCGACGGCATCGCGATGGACCCCGACGGCGGGATCTGGGCCCAGACCGCGGATACCTTCGCCCACAGCGGCGACCCGGACGCGCCGGGCGGCGCCGTCGTCCGGGTGCTCGACGGCGGCCGGGTCACCCACCGCGTCGAGACCGAGCTGCCCTGCTTCGCGTGCGCGCTCGGCGGCCCCGGAGGGCGGCACCTGTTCCTGCTCTGCAACGAGTTCGAGGGCGTCGACCAGCTGGCGGCCGTGCAGGCCCGGCGCTCGGCCCGGGTGCTGGTGACGGAGCTGCCGCCCTACTGCAGGTAGTCGTGCACCTGCTTCGCCGTCGCCTCGCCCGGGTCACCACCGAAGTCGCGGCCCGCGCGGCGCCGGCGCAGGGCGTCCCAGCACTGGTCGAGCTGGTCCTCGATCTGCGCCAGGCGGGCGCGGTCGTCCTCGGTGATCGCCTCGCCGTGCGCCCGCAGGCGGTGCTCCTCGTCGACCAGGGAGTGGATCGTCGTCAGGGTCTCGTCGGCGGCCGGCTGCTCAGACATACCGCTGAGCCTAACCACGCACGAGGGCGACGAGATCGCGCACGCGGGCGTCGGGCAGGTAGGCCCGGCCGATGCCGACCCCGACGCGCGGGAGGTCGGCCTCGTCGCGGTAGACGAGGAACATCGGGGAGTACCGCGGCTGGAACTTGGCCTTGAACGTGTGCAGCGAGCGGAAGCCGTAGTAGGGCTCCATCAGCTCGCCCATCCGGTCGAGGACGCGGTCGAGCACGTGCTCGCCCTCGACCTCGTCCCCGGCGCGGGCCAGCGGCGCCCCCGACAGCGACAGGAACCGCGCGCCCTCGGCCTGGAACGTCAGGGCCGCCGACGCGATGAGGTACTCCACGACGGCGCGGAACCCCTCCTGCCGGCGGCGCATGACGTCGAGGGTCCAGCCGACGACGACGTCGTCCGGTCCGTAGACGGGCAGCCACGACGTCACCCCGTGCACCGTGCCCTCGGTGTCGACGGCGAGCCCGGTGCGCACCTCCGGGTCGAGGGCCTCCTCGACACCGCCGAGCGTGAAGCCCATCTCGGGCAGGCCCTTGTCGCCGACCCACTCCTCGGAGATCGCCCGGACCTGGGCGACGATCGCGCGCGGCTCCTCGCCGAGGTGCACCATGCGGTGCTCGATCCCCGCCTTGCCCGCCCGGTTGAAGGCGCTGCGGACGTTCTGCCAGGGCTTGCCCTTGAACTCGAGGCCCTCGAGGTCGACCAGGGTGTCCTCGGCGACCTGCAGGGCGCGCCAGCCGTCGGCGCGCGCGGCGTCGGCCAGTGCCTCGGTGGTGGAGAACAGGCACGGCACCCAGCCCGAGCGCTCGGCCAGGGCCCGGAACTCCTCGAGCGCGGCGGTCCGCTGATCCGGGGCGACGATCGGGTCGCCGAGCGCCACTGCGACGCCGGCGTGCACGCGGTAGGCGGTGACCCCGCCCTGGTCGTCCCGGACGCCCTCCGCCCCGTGGACCAGGTAGCGGTTCTCGGGCCACGTGGTCATCCACGAGATCGTCGACCCGCCGAACCGGTGCAGCGCCTCCCGGGCGGCGTCCGGTCCGCTCGCGGCCGCGGCGCCGCGCCGACGCAGCCGCCGCCGGGACGGGACGGCGAACGCGTGGCGGCCCGCCACCAGCCACACCAGCAGGCCCGACCACAGCACGGCGTTGGGCACGAACACCGCGAGCCCGACGAGCTCCACCTGGTCCATCTGGTCGGTGAGCTGCGCGTAGACGACGACGGCGACGACGACCACCGCGAGCAGCAGGTAGAACGCGCCGAGGACGAGGCCCGCGACCCACGCGATCCGGCGCCCGCGGCGGAGCCCCTCGGCCAGCAGCAGCGAGATCACGACCGAGACAATGGTCTCGGTCGCCGTCGAGTCCGACGCGGTGTCGCCCAGCGGCCCGACCACCGGGACAACGAGCGTCAGCACCCGGATGACGGCGATGACGACGAGGCCCGCCGCGGCCACCAGGCGGAACTCGCGCCGGCCGGGCCGGCCCGCCGGCGTCCCGCCCGTGCCCGCGATCCGCCGGCCCAGGGGGAGAGCCACCGCCAGCGCGAGCACGTGGGCGACGTCGGCGAGGTGGCCCAGGAAGAGCAGCCCGACAGCGACGACCCCGACGAGCACGAGCCGCAGCCGCAGGCGCCACGGCGCGGCGAGCGTCGCCGAGCCGACGGCGAGCACCGCGAGCACCCCGGTGGTCACGCCGCCGGTCAGGGCCCCGGCCAGCGCGACCGCCCACGCCCAGCCGGTGGCGGCGAGGAGCGCGACGAGCCCGACGGCGGCGAGCAGCGCGGCGACCTGCGCGGCGACCAGCACCGCGGCCGTCCGCACGGAGCCGAGGCGGCCCTCCGCCCAGCCGACCCCGGCCACGGCCAGGACCAGCCCCAGGACCGCGGCGACCGGGTGGGTGCCGGTCAGGGGTGCGGTCAGGGGCGTCCACCAGTGCCCGGCGGCCAGCGCCGGGACGCCGGTGGCGACCCACGACCCCCACGCCCGGTCGGCCAGCGGGCTCCAGAACGCCCCGGTGGCGATCCCGGTGACGAGCAGCAGGAGGGCGGTGACGGTGGTGACCGGCCGCCAGCGGGCGATCCCGGCGGCGCGCTCCCGGACGACCTGCAGGCGCCGGTCGGGGGCGCCCTCGCCCTCCGCGATGCCGTCCGGGTCCTGCTCGACCGGGTCCGTCGGCTCGGGCGGGGCGGTCGCCGTCATGCGTTCTCCTGGCCTGTCGCGAGCTGCACTGTCACGGTGCGCTGTCGGGCGACTGCGCGGTGCGGCTGAACGGGTGAGCTTCGCGAGGAGTGTCCGTCGTGCTCCGGCGCTTGACAATCCTCTGGGTGATCGACGCTCTCGACGCGGGCGTCCGGGTTCGCGATCATCGGCGTGTGGACGGTGCCGAGGGGGAGTCGCGGGACCGGCGCCTGCTGCTGCTCTCGGTGTGGGCGTCGGCCGGCTTCGCCGTGCTGTCGTCGGTGTGGGGCCTGCTCAGCGGTTCCGCGATGATCGTCTTCGACGGGCTGTACTCCTTCGCGAGCATCGGGCTCTCGGTGCTCGCCGTGCTCGCGCTGCGCACCGCCCGCCGGGGGGCCGACGACCGCTACCCCTGGGGCCGCGAGGTCTGGGAGCCGCTGACCGTCGTGGTCAAGGCCGTCGCGCTCGCCGCGCTGTGCGTCTACGCCGTCGTCGGGGCCGTCGCCGACCTGCTCGCCGGCGGCCGGGAGGTCTCCACCGGCTGGGCGCTGCTCTACGCCGTGATCGCGACCGCGGCGGGGATCGCGGTCACCGTCGCCATGCGCCGCGGCGGGCGCTCGGATCTGGTGCGCGCCGAGGCGGCCGAGTGGCTGGGGGACACCCTGCTCTCGGTCGGGGTGCTCGTGGGGTTCGTCGTCGCGGCGGTGCTGGTGGCGTCCGGGCGCCCGGACGCCGCCGCCTACGTCGACCCGGCGATGGTCGTCATCGTGTCGCTCGCGTTCCTGCGCGTGCCGGCCCGGCTGGTCACCGGCGGGATGCGGGAGATCCTCTCGATGGCCCCGCCGCCGGAGACGCAGGCCGAGCTCGAGGCGGCGGTGGCGGCGGTGCGCGAGCGGTACGGGATCGCCGAGTCGTTCCTGCGGGCCTCCAAGGTGGGGGGCCGCGTCGACGTGGAGGTGGACTTCGTGGTGGGGGAGGGATCGTCGGTGCACACGGTGGCCGACGGCGACGTCGTCCGGCAGGCGCTGCACGACCGTCTCGCCGAGCAGGGGCACGGGCACGAACGCTCGGTCGTCGTCGCGTTCACGACCGACCGGCGGTGGGCGCTGTGAGGGGGGCACTGTGAGGGGGGCACTGTGAGGGGGACGCTGTGAGCCGCGCGGTCGTGGTGCACCTGCGCCGGCCCGAGGACATGGTGAGCGTGGACCCGGCGGCGCTCTACGACGACGCCGACGCGCGCTCCGTCCCGGGCGCCGACGAGATCCTCGACGAGCTGCTGGCGCGCGGACGCCCCGGCCGCCACGACCGGGTCGTCGTCACGCTGCCGCGGGCGACGGCCGGCGCGGACCCCGCGGCCACGGCGGCGCACCTCCAGGCCGTGCTGCGGCGGTGGTGCACCCGGCGCAACGAGCGCAACGAGCGGGAGGGCGCGGTGCTCTGGCGGCAGGGCCTGAACTCCCTGCGCCCCGGCATCCCGCTCTTCCTCGTCGGCCTGCTGTTCTCCACGGGCTTCCTCGAGCCCGACGTCCCCGAGGTGTGGCAGGACCTCCTCGGCAACGGCGTCTTCCTCGTCATCGCCTGGGTCGGGCTCTGGTACCCGCTCGACCTGTTCTTCTTCGCCCGGCTGCCGCTGCGCCGCGAGCACCGCGTGCTCGACGCGCTGCTGGCGATGCCGCTCGAGGTGCGGGTCCGGGAGGCGCCGGAGGCTGTGCCGGAGGGGTGAGGACACCGGATCGTCACGGCCGGCGACGTCGCCGCAACGTCGCCGACCCGTCCGGGCAACACACGTCGCCTTCACTCGTCGACGACTCACACCGGTGAGGCGCGTCTAGGGTTCCGCTCGCGACCGCGAGGCCTGGTCCGAGAGACGCAGGCGCCGTCCGCGGTGCTCCACGGCGGGACAAAAGCCCGGGAGATGACCGACGACCGGTCGTCTCCGCGGCGACCGGCGGCCCCGGGAGTCGCCCGTGCAGCTCGCCCCGCCCGTCCCCGCCCCCCACGCCGGAACGCCCCGCAAGGCCCCCCGCCACGGTCCCGAGGCCGCCCGCGCGGTGGAGATCGAGGCGACGCTCGGCCACGCCGGTCGCGACGCCGAGATCGCCCGCGGCCTGCAGATGGGGCTCGAAGCTGCCGACTCGGTGGTCGACCGCACGATCCCGCTGTTCTCCCGCGGCGAGCTGCCGCACTTCGCCGGCATCCCGACGTTCATGAAGGCGCCGTTCGTCGAGGACGTCCGGCGCTGCGGCGAGTACGACGTCGCGATCCTCGGCGCCCCGTTCGACGGCGGCACCACCTACCGCCCCGGCACGCGGTTCGGGCCCAAGGGCATCCGCGACATCTCGCTGCTCTACGGCACGTACTCGTTCGAGCTCGGCGTCGACCTGCGCGAGTCGATCACGATGTGCGACGTCGGGGACGTCTTCACGATCCCGGCGAACATCGAGAAGACGTTCGACCAGATCACCAAGGCGGTCAGCCACGTTCACGCGTCGGGCGCGTTCCCCGTCGTGCTCGGCGGCGACCACTCCATCGGCTACCCGACCAGCCGGGGCGTCGCCGAGAACCTCGGCGACGGCAAGCTCGGGATCATCCACTTCGACCGCCACGTCGACACCCAGGAGACCGACCTCGACGAGCGGATGCACACGACGCCGTGGTTCCACGCCACGGACCTGCCGAACGTGCCGCCGGAGAACCTCGTGCAGATCGGGATCGGCGGCTGGCAGGCGCCGCGCCCGGGCGTGGAGGTCGGCCGCGACCGCGGCACGACGATCATGACGGTCACCGACTGCGTCGAGATGGGCATCGAGGCCGCCGCCGAGCGGGCCCTCGAGGTGGCGTGGGACGGCGCCGACGCGGTGTGGCTCTCGTTCGACGTCGACTGCCTCGACGCCGCGTTCGTGCCCGGCACCGGCTGGCCCGAGCCCGGCGGCTTCCTGCCCCGCGAGGTCCTCAAGTTCATCCAGCTCATCGCCGGCGCCCGGCCGCTGGCCGGGATCGAGATCGTCGAGTGCTCCCCGCCCTACGACAACGCCGAGATCACCGCGCTGATCGCCTGCCGCGTCATCTGCGACACGCTCGGGTGCCTGGTGCGCTCGGGCCACCTCCCTCGGAAGGCCGCGTCATGATCATCCTCGGGGTGGCCGTCGGGGTCGTGCTCGTCGTCGCGGTCGGGCTCGTCGTGGCCCGCCGGGTGGACGGCGACTCGACCAACTTCCTGGTCGCCGGCCGCTCGCTCATGCTGCCGCTGTCGGCGGCGGGGCTCATGGGCCAGGCCGTCGACTCGAACGCGACGCTGGGCAACATGGACCTGAGCTTCTCGCTCGGGTTCTGGGCGGGCGCGAGCCTGCCGCTGGGCCTGTCGCTCTGCCTGCTGATCACGGGCATCTTCTTCGCGGCCCGGATGAACGCGATGGGCCTGTTCACGCTGCCCGACTTCTACCGGCAGATCTACGGCCGCGGCGTCGAGGTCACGGCGTCGGTGCTGATGATCGCGAGCTTCTGCATCCTGCTCGCGGGCAACCTCGTGGCCGGCGGCTACCTCTTCGAACGGTTCCTCGGCACGTCCTACACCGGCGGCGTGCTCGTCATCGTCGGCGTCGTCCTCGCCTACACGATCACCGGCGGGATGTTCTCCGACGCCTACACCGCGCTGGTCCAGATGGTCATCACGGTGGTCGGGTCGGTGTCGCTGCTGGTGTGGACCGCGCTGCACTTCGGGCTCTCGGCCGCGCCGGGTACCGGGCCGTTCGACCTCGAGCAGCTCACGAGCGCCTCGGCCGGCGCGCCGATCAACTGGGCGACGCTCATCTCGCTGGGGATCGGCGACATCGTCGCCATCGACTTCATGCAGCGGATCTTCTCGGCGCGCTCGCCGCGGACGGCGCGGAACGCGTGCTTCACCGGCGCCGTCCTGACCGCGGCCGTGGGCATCTGCTACGCGCTGGTGGCGCTCGCGGTCGGGACGGTGCTCGGCCCCGATGCCGAGACGCCGATCCTGTTCACGCTGCTCGGCCGCTTCGCCCCGGTGTGGCTCGCGATCCTCGTGCTCTCGGCGATCGTCGCGGCGTCCTGCTCGACGGCCAACGGCGTGATCCTCGGGACGGCGTCGGTCGCGGTGCGCAACATCCGCGGGCTGCGCGACCCCGGCATCGGCACGGGGTCGGGGCGGACCGACCCGCTGCTGCGGGCGGTGCGCGCGACGATGCTGCCGATGGTGCTCCTCGCGGTGCTGATCGCCCTGCGGGTGCCGCAGACGGGCATCCTGCTCACGCTCGCGTTCGACCTGCTGCTGGCGTGCCTGCTCGTGCCCTTCGTCGCCGGGCACTGGTGGCCCCGGCGGGCGACCGCCGCGGCCGCCGTCACGGCGATCGTCGTCGGTCTCGTGGTCCGCCTGACCCTGTTCGTGCTCACCCCGACGATCTTCGGGGCGGAGAACACCCTGCTCTACGTCCCGAACGACCTCGTCGGCGCGGGCTTCGACGGCTACCCGACCTTCCTCGGGTTCGCGGCGTCGCTCCTGGCGTTCGTCGTCGTCGCCCTGCTGCGCCCGGCCCGCGAACCGGTCGTCCTGACCCGCCGGGAGGACCTCGCGACCGTCGGCGGCTGAGCACGGCCCGCCCGCCGGGCCGGGCCGACGCTGCGGCACCGGGGTGACAGCAGCCGCCGCACGGGTGACGTCCGGTAGCCCCGGCTGTCGCTGCGGGTGGACCCTTCCGCGCACGCGGACGAGGGGGCCGGGTCGTGGACACAGCCACGCGGGAGGGCGAGTGGCTGGAACTCGTCGCCGACCTCGTGGCCCGGCCGTGGACGTCCTGGCCCACCGAGCGGGTCGTGCAGGGGCTGGTGGCGACGTTCGGTGCCCCCGCCGGCTCGTACTACGGGCAGGACGCCACGGGCGCGGTGGAGCAACGGCAGTGGCCGGCGGACTTCCACCCGGGCCGCCGCTCCGAGATCGAGCGCTGGACCCTGGAGGAGGCGCCGCGGATCCATCCCCTGCTGCGCTGTACCGGGCGACCGGACGCACGGACGTCATGCAGGTGGACGACGTGCCCGACCGGTTCGCCGACCGCGGGGTGCACGAGCGCTGGCGCGCCGCGTGCACCGAGGTCCTCGACGGCAGCATCGTCAGCCAGGTCTCGGTGCCGCTGTACCTGGGTCCGCAGGGTCACCGGGCGTTCCTCGTGGGCCGGGTCGACCCGTTCACGGCCGCGGAGATGGCGTCCCTGCGCCGCCTGCAGCGGGTGTTCGTCGGCCTCGACCGGCAGATCGCGGCGCACGCCGCCTGGGCCGCGCGCACCGGCGTCCACGCCGTGCCCACCGCCGAGGCGGCCGGTCTGACGCCGCGGGAGAGCGCGGTGCTCGACCTCCTCGCCGCCGGACTCACGGCCCGCGCCATCGCGCGTCGCCTGGCCGTGGGGGAGCGGACGGTCCAGAAGCACCTGCAGCGGGTCTACGCCAAGCTCGGGGTGGCCGACCGCCTCGCCGCGGTCCAACGCGCGCAGCTCGTGGGCCTGCTTCCCGCGCCTCCGTAGTTCCTGCCCTGTCGGGGCCGTCACCGGCGGTGCGCAGCTCGGGATCCGTCTCCTCACGACCGAGGTGTGACGGCGTCCTCCAGCGCGGCGGCGAAGGCCGCCGGCTCCTCGACGTAGCCGAGGTGCCCGCCGGGCACCGTGGTGACCCCGATCCCGAGCCGGGCGGCGAGCACGGCGGCCGGGCGGCTCGGCAACTGGTCCTCGGCGCGGGAGGTGGCGCCGACCGCGAGGACGAGGCGGTCCACGTGGCGGGCCAGGGCGTCGAGGTCGAGGTCGTGGCGGGGGTACGGGCCGTACTCGTGGTCGAACCAGAACGCCGCGTTGGCCGGCCACCGCTCGCGCATCGCGGCGAGCGCCGGGGGGACCTCGCGGGACGTCTCCGGCGGTGCGGTCGGGCCGCGCAGCCCCACCGCCGCGGCGAACGCCGCCATCGCCGGCACCACGCCCTCGGTCCGGTAGACGGCGTGCACCTCGGCGAAGCGCTGCCGCCACGCCCCGGCATCGTCGAGGAGCTCGGTGAGGGGCGGCTCGTGGGCGACCGCCCGCGCGACGAGGTCGGGGCGGCGCACCAGCAGCTCGAGCGCGACGACCGCCCCGGAGCTGGTGCCGACGACCGTCGCCGGGCCGCCGTGGCGCTCGATCAGCGCCGCCGCGTCGTCGACGTCGGCGGCGAGCTTGTCGTCGAGCCGGCCGGCCGGGCCGTCGTCGACCGGGCTGCGGACGAACCCCCGCCGGACCCAGGTGACCACGGTCCACCGCGCGGCGAGGAGGTCGGCCAGCGGGTCGAACACCGTCGGGTCGCCGTTGCCGCCCACCACCAGGAGGACCAGCGGCCCGGACCCGCGGGACTCGGTGTGCAGCCGCGCTCCTCCGACGGCGACGTTCTCCTGCTCCACCCCGCCCACCGTAGGGGTCAGCGGTTGAGCATCGCTTCCTCGTAGTCGAGCTCGCGGAGCATGTCGCGCAGGATGCCCTCGTCGATGCGGCCCATGTCGCGGAAGCGGACGAAGGTCGCGCGCTCGGCCGTGAGCATCTCGCGGCGCAGGCGCGCGAACACCATCGACGGCGCCTCGCCGATCTCCTCGTCGGGACGCCCGAGGCGCTCCCAGGCGCTGTTGGAGCGGTGCTCGGCCCAGGTCCGCAGCTGCTCGGCGACGTGCTGGGGCGTGGCGTCGTCGGTGAGCTCGTCGAGGCGGTTGATCGCCGCCTCGGCGGCGGCCTGCTTCACCGCGGCCTCGTCGAGGACGTCGCGCTGCCCGCCCTTGTCGCGCACGTGCAGGCGCTGGATCAGCGTCGGCAGGGTCAGGCCCTGCAGCAGCAGTGTGCCGACGGTGATCACGAAGGCGGCGAACACGACGACGTCCCGGCCCGGCATGCCCGGGCTCGTCGCGTCGCCCACGGGGATGGCGAAGGCGGCGGCCAGCGTGACCACCCCGCGCATGCCCGCCCAGGAGATGATGAACGGTCCCCGCCAGGGCAGGGCGTTGCCGGCCCGGCGCACGCGTGGGATCAGCCGTGGGGCGTAGATCGTCGGGAAGACGAAGACGAAGCGGGCCAGGATCGTGACCAGCAGCAGGGCGAGCGAGACGAGCAGGATGCGGCCGACGTCGGTGCCCAGCCCGCTGACGACGACGCGCAGCTGCAGCCCGATGAGCGCGAACACCAACGCCTCGAGCAGCGTGTCGAGCGCCTTCCACACGGCCTGGTCCTGCAGGCGGGTGGCGTAGCCGGCCTCGGTGGACTTGTGCCCGAGGTAGAGGCCCGCGACGACGACGGCGAGCACGCCGGACGTGTGCACCTCCTCGGCCAGCAGGTAGATCACGAACGGCACGAGCAGCCCGACCGAGCTCTCCAGCACGCCGTCCTGCAGCCGCATCCGCACCCGGTGCAGCAGCCAGCCCGCCGCGCCGCCGATGGCGACGCCGCCCACCGCCGCGAGGGCGAACTCGCCGAGCCCCTCGAGGACGGTCGGCCAGGTGCTGACCGTGCCGGTGGCCAGCGCGGCGGCGAGCAGGACGCGGAACAGCGTCAGGGCGGTGGCGTCGTTGAGCAGGCTCTCGCCCTCGAGGATGGCCATGATGCGCCGCTGCAGCCCGAGCCGGCGCCCGATCGACGCCGCGGCGACGGCGTCCGGCGGGGCGACGACGGCGCCGAGCACGAGCGCGCTGGTCAGGGGGAGCTCCGGCAGGAGCAGCCACGCCGCGATGCCCACCGCGGCCGTGCTAAACACGACGAGCCCGACCGCGAGCTGGCTGATCCGCTTGATGTTCTCCCGCAGCCGCAGCGTCGAGCTCTCCAGCGCCGCGGAGTAGAGCAGCGGGGGCAGCACGAGGAACAGCACGAGGTCCGGGTCGAGGGGCACCTCGGGCACCCCGGGCACGAACGAGATCGCCAGCCCGACGACGACCAGCACCAGGGGCGCCGAGAACGAGAAGCGGCGCGCCACCGCGGTCACCGCGATGGCCACCACGAAGACGAGGAGCAGCACCCGCGGGTCGGCCTCGGTCACGCGCCCACTCTAGGACCGGGCCCGGACCCGCACGGCCCGGTAGATCACCCCGACCGCGGCCACGACGAGGCCGGCGAGCACCGAGCCCGGCGGCAGGGTGACCACGAGGACCACGCACCCCGGCGCGCCCAGCGCCTGCAGCCACCGCGGGAAACGCCGGTGCCCGGCGTGCTGGGTGGCGGCCGCGATGTTGGCGACCAGGTAGTAGAGCAGCACCCCGAACGACGAGAAGCCGATGACGCCCCGCAGGTCGGTGGTCAGCACCAGGACGGCGACGACGACCGCGAGCGCGATCTCGGCGCGGTGGGGGACCCGGTGGCGCGGGTGGACCGCGGCGAGCCACCCGGGCAGGTCGTCGCCGCGGGCCATGGCCAGCGTCGTGCGCCCGACGCCGGCCACCAGCGAGAGCAGGGCGCCGAGGGCCGCGGCGGACGCCCCGACCGCCGCGACGGGCACCGCCCACGACGCACCGGCCGCCGCGGCGGCGTCGGCCAGGGGCGCGCGCGACGCGGCGAGGCGGGCCGGCCCGAGGACGGTCAGCAGGGTGACGGCGACGACCGCGTAGACGGCGACCGCGCCGGCCAGCGCGAGCACGACGGCCCGCGGGATGGTGCGCCGCGGGTCGCGGACCTCCTCGCCGAGGGTGGCGATGCGGGCGTAGCCGGCGAACGCGAAGAACAGCAGCCCCGCGGACTGCAGGACGCCGTAGACGCCGGGCGTGGTCGCCACGGCCGCGGCCGGCCCCGGCCGGGCGCCGGTGAGCGCCGCGGCGACGACCACCGCGAGCGCGGCGAGCACGACCGCGACGAGGATCCGGGTCAGCCGTGCGGTGCGGGTGATGCCCCGGCAGTTGACGGCGGCGAGCACCAGGACCGCGACGACGGCGACGGGCCGCTGCCAGGCCGGCGGGACGGTGTAGGCGGCGAAGGTCAGCGCCATGGCCGCGCAGCTCGCCGTCTTGCCCACCACGAAGCCCCAGCCCGCGACGAAGCCCCACCAGGGCCCGAGCCGCTCGCGGCCGTAGACGTAGGTGCCGCCCGACGTGGGGTACTGCGCGGCGAGCTGGGCCGACGACGTGGCGTTGGCGTACGCCACGACCGCGGCGATCCCGAGGCCGACCAGCAGCCCGCCGCCGGCGGCCGCCGCGGCCGGGGCGAACGCGGCGAAGACCCCGGCGCCGATCATCGAGCCGAGCCCGATCACGACCGCGTCGAACGGTCCGAGGCGGCGGGCCAGCCCGGCCTGGTCGCTCACGGGCTGCATCATCGCGGCGACGGCGAGTCGCAGGCCACTCCCGATGTCACATGCGAAAGCGTGCATGTATGGTCGGCCCCGTGGGACACGGTCACGGGCACGGCCACGCCGGCGGGGACGACCGCCGGCGTCTCGGCCTCGCGCTCGGCACCACCGCGCTCGTGCTGGTGGTGGGCGCGGTCGGTGCGGTCGTCACCGGGTCGCTGGCGCTGCTCGCCGACCTGGGCCACGTCGGCACCGACGTCGTGGCGCTGGGCACCGCGCTCGTCGCCTCCGCCCTCGCCGCCCGCCCGCCGAGCCGGCGGCGCACCTTCGGTCTCGGGCGCGCCGAGGTCCTCGGCGCCGCCCTCAACGCCGTCCTGCTGCTCGGGGTGACCGTCTGGGTCGCGATCGAGGCGGTGGAGCGCCTGGTCACGCCCACCGCGGTGCCCGGCGTCGGCCTGCTCGTCTACGGCCTGGTCGGGCTGCTGGGCAACGTCGTGGCGCTCGTGGTGCTCCGTCGCGGCAGCGGCGGGATGAACGTCCGCGGAGCGGCGCTGCACGTGCTCGGCGACGCGCTGGGCTCGGTCGCGGTGCTGGTGGCGGCCGTGGTGACCCTGTCCACCGGCTGGGTCTACGCCGACACCGTCGCCTCGCTCGTCATCGTCGCGATCCTGCTGCCCCGCACGGTCGCGCTGCTGCGCGAGACGGGGCACGTGCTGCTCGAGGGCACGCCGGCAGGCATCGACGTCGACGAGGTGCACGACGTGCTGCTCGGCGTCGAGGGGGTGGCCGAGGTGCACGACCTGCACGTCTGGGCCATCAACGACCGCAGCCCCGCCGTCTCGGCCCACCTCGTGATCTCCGACGCGGGCTGCGCGACGGCCGACTGCGGCGAGCACGGCGTGCTCGACCGCGCGACGGTGCTGCTGCGCGACCGCTTCGGGCTGCACCACTCGACGCTGCAGATCGAGGCCGTCGAGCACGCCGACCACGAGCAGGCCTGCGAGCCCCCGCGGCCGCTGCCGGCCGCGAACCCGGCGATCGGCTGATCAGGACGCCGCCGCGAACGCGCGGCGGTGCTCCGAGGGCGTCCGGCCGTAGGCGGCCAGGAACGCCGTGCGCATCGTCTCGGTGGACCGGAACCCGCAGCGCGCCGCCACCCGCGCCAGCGGCACGTCGGTGCCGGCCAGCAGGGCCGCGGCGGCCTCGGTGCGGGTGCGCCGCACGTGCTCGGCGGGCGTGTGCCCGAGGTCGGCACGGAAGAGCCGCGTCAGGTGGCGCTCGCTGACCCGGGCGAGCCGCGCGAGGGCCGCGGTCCCGAGGTCGGCGTCGAGGTGGTCGGCCACGTGCTCGACGACGCGCCGGACGACGTCGTCGGTCGGCGCCGGGGCGGCGACGTGGACGCTCACCTGGGCCTGCGTGCCGGGCCGCTGGAGGTAGGTCACCAGGGCCTGTGCGACGGTCCGCGCGAGCGCCGGCCCGTGGTCCTCGGCGACGAAGGCCAGGGTCAGATCCAGCGCGCTGGTGACCCCGGCCGACGTCGCGACCCGGCCGTCGCGGACGAAGATCGGGCCGGGGTCGACCGTGACGGTCGGGTGCTCGCGGGCGAGATCGGCCGCGAAGCGCCAGTGGGTGGTGGCCCGCCGCCCGTCGAGCAGGCCGGCGGCCGCGAGCACGCTCGCCCCGGTGCAGACCGACGCCACGCGGCCCGCGCCGCGGGCGAGGCGGCGCACGTGGGCGACGAGGGCGGCGTCCCGCGCCGCGGCGCGGCTGCCCAGGCCACCGACCACGACGAGCGTGTCGACCGGCGCGGTGTGGTGCTCGATCGCGCCGTGCGCCTCGAGCCGCAGACCCGGCCGGCAGGTGACCGTGCGGCCGCCGGGGGTGAGCAGGCGCACCGCGTAGCCGGGCATCGCCCCGAGCTCGGTCGCCGTCGCCAGCGTCGTCGTGACGCAGGCCAGGTCGAGCAGCTCGGCGTCGGGGTAGCCGACGACGACCGTCCGGTGCTCCACGGTGCCGACCCTAGCCGCCGCCGGGTCCGTCCGGACCAGCTCCGCAGGATTCCGGACACGCACGCCCCGATACCCCCCATGGGTATGCGCACGGGCCCAGGCTCGCGGCCGTGACCACGCGACCGCACCCCGCCCCCACCCGCTCCCGGCTCGCCGCGCTCGCCCGCCGGTGGCCCGTCGCCGTCGGCCTCCTCGCCGCCGCGGCGTTCCTGCTCGCCGGCCCGCTGGGGCCGGCGGACGTCGCCATCGGCGTCCTCGTCGCCGTCGCGGCCTACCTCGCCGGCGTCGCCACCGGACGGCCGTGGATGGCCTGGGTGTGGTGCGCGGTCGGCACCGCCCTCGTCGTCGCGGCCCGGCTGGCCGCGGTCTCGCCGGTGCTCGTCAACGGTGTCGCCGCGGTCGTGCTCGTCGTGCTCGGGGTCGCGCGCGGCGTCGCCCGCCCCGCCCTGCTCCGGCAGACCGCGGGGCTCGTGCTCTACGGCGGGCTCGTCCTCGTGGCGCTCGCGCTGCCGCCCACCGCGGGCCTCGTCCTGGCCGCGCTCACCCTCGCCGGGCACGGGGCGTGGGACGTCTGGCACCTGCGCCGCCACCGCGGGGACGTCTCGCCGTCGCTGGCCGAGGCGTGCGTCGCGCTGGACGTGCCCGCGGCGGCCGGCGTGCTCGTCCTCGCCGTCCTCGTGTGAGCCGGGCGTGGGCGCGCAAATCAACATCCCGGTAACACGCGGCGCCTAGCGTGCGCAGCGCCGCTGTCCCCCCGCCGTGCCGGAGGTCGTCCCGTGCTGCTGTCGCCCCACGAGCAGGAGAAGCTCCTGGTGCACGTCGCCGCGGGCCTCGCCCGCGAGCGCCGGGGTAGGGGGCTGAAGCTCAACCACCCGGAGGCGGTGGCGCTCCTGACCTCCTGGATCCTCGAGGGGGCGCGGGACGGGCGCAGCGTCGCCGACCTCATGAGCGACGGGCAGCACGTGCTCACCCGCGACGACGTCATGGACGGGGTGCCGGCGATGCTGCCGACGGTCGCGGTCGAGGCGACGTTCCCGGACGGCACCAAGCTCGTCACCGTGCACGACCCGATCGCGTGAGCGGCCCCCACATCCCGGGCGAGGTCCTGCACGGCGACGGGGACCTGACGTGGGGCGAGGGCGTGGAGACGCTCGCCCTCGTGGTCGCCAACACCGGTGACCGGCCGATCCAGGTCGGCTCGCACGCCCACTTCGCCGCGGCCAACCCCGCACTGGCGTTCGACCGCGAGGCCGCCGCGGGCATGCGCCTGGCCGTGCCGGCGGGGACGTCGGTGCGGTTCGAGCCCGGCGTGGAGAAGGAGGTCGAGCTCGTCGCGCTCGGCGGGACCGGGACGGTGCCGGGGATCCGGCTCGACGTCGACGACCCGGCGGGACGCCGCAGCGGCGCCGCGGGCACGGGCTGGCGCGTGACCCGGGAGAGCTCCGCCGACCTGTTCGGGCCGACCACCGGCGACCGCGTCCGGCTCGCCGACACCGACCTGGTGATCCGGGTCGAGGCCGACCGCAGCCGCGGGCCCCGCGGCGGCGACGAGGCCGTGTTCGGCGGGGGCAAGGTCATCCGCGAGTCGATGGGCCAGTCGCGGGCACCGCGGGCCGACGGCGCGCCGGACCTCGTGATCACCGGCGCGCTCGTGCTCGACCACTGGGGCGTCGTGAAGGCCGACGTGGGCGTGCGCGACGGGCGCATCGTCGGCCTGGGCAAGGCCGGCAACCCGGACACGATGGACGGCGTCGACCCGGAGCTCGTCATCGGCCCGTCCACGGAGATCCTCGCCGGCAACGGGCTGGTGCTCACCGCCGGCGGCGTCGACTGCCACGTCCACCTCATCAGCCCGCAGCAGCTGCCCGAGGCCCTCGGGTCCGGGGTGACGACGCTGATCGGCGGCGGCACCGGCCCGGCCGAGGGCACCAAGGCGACGACGGTGACGCCCGGGGCGTGGTGGCTCGCGCGGATGTTCGAGGCGCTGGACACCGTGCCGCTGAACATCGCGCTGCTCGGCAAGGGCAACACCGTCGGCGTCGACGCCCTGCACGAGCAGGTCACCGCCGGGGCGTCCGGGTTCAAGGTGCACGAGGACTGGGGCGCGACGCCCGCGGCGATCGACGCCGCGCTGCGCGTGGCCGACCAGACCGGGGTGCAGGTCGCGCTGCACACCGACACGCTCAACGAGGCCGGCTACGTCGCCGACACCCTCGCCGCGATCGCGGGCCGGGGCATCCACGCGTACCACACGGAGGGCGCCGGCGGCGGGCACGCACCCGACATCATCACCGTCGCCGGGCAGCCCCACGTGCTGCCCAGCTCGACGAACCCGACCCGCCCGCACACCGTGAACACCGTCGACGAGCACCTCGACATGCTCATGGTCTGCCACCACCTCAACCCGTCGGTGCCCGAGGACCTGGCGTTCGCCGAGTCGCGCATCCGGGCCTCGACGATCGCCGCCGAGGACCTGCTGCACGACCTCGGGGCCATCTCGATGATCGGGTCGGACTCGCAGGCGATGGGCCGGATCGGCGAGGTCGTGATGCGGACCTGGCAGACGGCGCACGCGGCGAAGCGGCGCTGGGGCCCGCTCGCCGGGGACCCCTCCGGTCCGGGCGGCGACGACAACCTGCGTGCCCGGCGCTACGTCGCGAAGTACACGATCTGCCCGGCGGTCGCGCACGGGCTGGCGGGCGAGGTGGGGTCGGTCGAGGTCGGCAAGCTCGCCGACCTCGTGCTGTGGGATCCGGCGTTCTTCGGCGTGCGCCCGCAGGTGGTGCTCAAGGGCGGCATGATCGCCTGGGGGCGGATGGGCGACGCCAACGCCTCGATCCCGACGCCGCAGCCCGAGCTGTCGCGACCGATGTTCGGGGCGTCGCCGCGGGCCGCGGCGGCGACGTCGGTGCACTTCGTGACCGAGCACGCGCTGACCGCGGGGCTGCCCGACCGCGTCGACGTCGGGCGTCGGTTCGTCCCGATCGCCGACACCCGCCGCGTCACGAAGGCCGACCTGCCGCGCAACGACGCGACGCCCGACATCACCGTCGAACCCGACACGTTCACCGTCCGCGTCGACGGCGAGATGGTCGAGGCCGACCCGGTGCGCGAGCTGCCGATGGCGCAGCGGTACTTCTTGTTCTGATGGTGTCCCACACGGTGGTCGACAGCCCGCTCGGGCCGCTGACGCTGCGCGCGCACGACGGGGTGCTCTCGGGCCTCTACCTGGACGGGCACCGCCGCGGGCCGGACGCGTCGGCGCTCGGGGAGCCCGACGAGGACGGCCTGCCCGCGGTGCGCGAGCAGCTCGCCGCGTACTTCGCCGGCGAGCTCCGCGCGTTCGACGTGCCGCTCGACCTGCGCGGCACCGCCTTCCAGCAGCGGGTCTGGGCGGCGCTGCGGGAGATCCCGTACGGGGAGACGCGCACCTACGGCGAGCTCGCCGCGTCGCTGGGCGCGCCGACCGCGTCGCGGGCGGTGGGGCTGGCCAACGGCCGCAACCCGATCAGCATCGTCGTGCCGTGCCACCGCGTCGTGGGGGCGAGCGGGTCGCTCACCGGCTACGCCGGGGGCGTCGAGCGCAAGCGGGCGCTGCTCGACCTCGAGGCCCGCGCGTGACCGGGCTGCTGCTGCTCGCCGACTCGCGGCTGCCGACCGGGGGCCACGCCCACTCCGGCGGGGTGGAGGAGGCCGTGCGCCGCGGCGACGTGCGCGGGCCCGCCGACCTCGAGCGCTTCCTCGCCGCCCGCGTCCCCACCGCCGGCCTCGTCACCGCGTCCTTCGCGGCGGCGGCGTGCGCCCGTGTGGTGGAGCGAGGGTCACCCGCGCGCCGCGAGACGGAGCGAGGGACGCCCTCGCGCCCGTCCGGCGACCCGGGGTGGGCGCCGTGGGAGGCGGCCCTGGACGCGCGGACGCCGGTGGCGGCGCTGCGGGAGGTCTCGCGGACCCAGGGGCGGGCGTTGCTGCGGACGGTGCGCGCGGTGTGGCCGGACGCCCCCGTCGACGCGCTGGGGGCGCGCCCGCACCAGGCGCTGGTGCTCGGCGTCGCGACGGCGGCGGCCAGCGGCGGCGCGGGCGACGCCGCCTCGCTGGCCGTGCACCACCTCGTCGGGCAGGCCACGTCGGCCGCGGTGCGGCTGCTGGGCCTCGACCCGCTCGCCCTCGCCGCCGTCCACGCCCGCGCGCTGGCGGCCGCCGCACCGGTCGTCGTGCACGCCGCCGACGCCGGTGCGGAGGCCGTCGCCGCCGGCGACCCCGACCTGCTGCCCGCCGCGACCACCCCGCGTCCCGAGGTGCTCGCCGTCGTCCACGCCCGAGCCGAGGGGGCCCTCTTTGCGTCATGAGCTGCACGACACCGACCTGTCCGGCGGCGCGGCCCACGTGCCCCACCGCCACGACCGCGCCGTGCGGATCGGGATCGGCGGCCCGGTCGGCTGCGGCAAGACGGCGCTGACCGCCGCGCTGTGCCGGGTGCTGCGCGACGAGCTCTCGCTCGCCGTCGTCACCAACGACATCTACACGACCGAGGACGCCGACTTCCTGCGCCGCGAGGCCGTCCTCGACCCCGAGCGGATCGTCGCCGTGCGCACCGGCTGCTGCCCGCACACCGCGATCCGCGACGACATCACCGCCAACCTCGACGCCGTCGAGGACCTCACCGCGCGCTTCGACCCCGACCTCGTGCTCGTCGAGTCCGGCGGCGACAACCTCACCGCCACCTTCAGCTACGGCCTGGTCGACCGGCAGATCTTCGTCGTCGACACCGCCGGCGGCGACGACGTCCCCCGCAAGGGCGGCCCGGGCGTCGCCGGGGCCGACCTGCTGGTGATCAACAAGGTCGACCTCGCCCCGCTCGTCGGCGCCGACACCGACCGGATGGCCGCCGACGCCGCCCGCGTCCGGGCGGGCCGCCCGACGGTGCTGACGTCCGTGCGCACCCGCCCCGACGTGGCCGAGATCGCCGCGTGGGTCCGGGCCCGGGTCGCGGCCCGCGCCGCCGCGGCGTGACGCCGGCCCGGCTCGAGGTCCGCGACGGCCGCGTCACGTGGTCCTCGCGGCCGCCGGTCGTGCTGCGCCGCACCGGGGCGTCGCGGGTGCACGTCGTGCAGGTCGGCGGGGGCCCGCTGGGCGGTGACGCGCTGGCTCTCGACGTCGTCGTCGGCGCCGGTCAGCTCCTCGAGCTGTGCAGCGCCGCCGCCACCGTCGTGCAGCCGGGTCGCACGCCCGGCGCCGCGGCCACGTTCGTCGTGACGGCGTCCGTCGAGACACGCGCGACGCTGGTGTGGCGGCCGGAGCCGACGGTGGTCACCGACGGCGCGGTGTGGGCGCCGCGCCTGAGCCTCCGGCTCGCCGAGGGCGCGGCGGCCAGCGTCGTGGAGCAGGTCGTGCTCGGGCGGGCCGGGCAGCGGGGCGGCCGGGTGGCGAGCACGCTCGACGTGCGGGTCGGGGACCGCCCGCTGCTCGTCACCACGACGCACCTCGACGGTGCCGATCCCGCCCTCACCGGGCCCGGCGGCACCGCCGGCGCGCGCTCGGTCGGCACGGTGCTGACGGCGGGCAGCACCGGCGGCCCCGGGACCGACGAGGACGGCGGGGACGACGGGGACGCCGTCTGGGCCCGGACCCCGCTGGCGGGCCCCGGCACGCTGCTCACCGCGCTGGGCACGCCCCGCGCCGTCGCGGGCGTGCTCGCTGATCAGTGTCCCTCGGTCGACCCGGCCCGGGAGACGCCGGCCTCCTGACCCGCGCCCTGGGCGGCCTCGCCGTCAGGGTCGAACCAGGGGTGGCCGCCGGGGGGCGGGGTGGGGCCCGCGCTGGTCGAGGAGGAGGCGGGCGACGACGTCGGCGACGAGGCCGTGGTGGGCGCCGACGGCGTCGTGACCGCGGTCGCCTCGTCGTCCGCTGGGTCGTCCGCCGGGTCGGGATCGGCGGTGGTCTCCGCGGTGGTGTCCCCGGTGGCCTCCGCGGTGGCCTCGGTGCCCGCGTCGGCCTGCTCGCCCGCCGCGGGGACGTCAGCCGGGTCCTCGACCGGGTCCTCGCGGTCCTCGGGGTCCTCGGCCGCGTCCTCGGCCGCGTCGTCGTCGGTCTCGTCGGACGCCGCAGGCTCGGCGTCGGCGGCGGGCTCGCCGGCCTCGTCGGCCGGGGTCTCGCCGTCGTCACCGGCCCCGTCGACGCCCTCCAGGTAGCCCGGGTACTCGGTGCCGTCCTCGGGGTGCTCGGCGTCGTCGCCCGGCGCCGGCGAACCGTCGCCCTGCAGGTAGCCGGGGTACCGGTCGTCCCCGGCGCCGGGCCCCGCGGCGACGGGCTCGGCCTCCGGCTCGGTGCCGTCGTCCGGGACCGCCTCGTCGGGCGCCTCCCCGGCCGGCCCGTCGGCGGACTCGTCGGCGGGCTCGGGCCGGGCCGCGGGGAACGTCTCGGTGGGGGCGTGGTCGTCGCCGGCGGGCTGGTCGGCGGGGGACGGGAACGGCCCCGACACCGATCCCGAGCCGTAGGGCGGGGTGCCGTGCGGCGGGACGGCGAACGACGGCCGCGACCCCGCGGCGGCGAGGCCCGCCCCGGCGCCCACGGCGGCACCGCCCGCGGCGGCGGCGCCGGCGCCCACCGGCAGCAGCACGGTGCCCTCCTCGGCCACGACCTGGTCGCCGCTCTCGTCGAGCAGCGCGTGCCGTCCGGTCGGCGTGCGGTCGTCGCGGCGGGCCGGCAGGCGCCGGAACAGCGCGATGAGGATGAGCGTCCAGGAGAGGATCTGCAGGAAGATCGCCGCGAGGCCCAGCGCGCGCGCCACCGCCTCGAGGGTGGGCGGCGCGAGGCCGAGGACGCCGAGGTTCGCCTCGGCGATGAGGTAGGCCGGGATGAGCAGCGCGACCAGCTGCAGGGCCAGCCCCGCGACGGCCGGGCCCGACACCTCGGGCTGCACGCGGCGGCGCATGACGGCCAGGACGAGGCCCACGATGACCGGCACGCCCGCCGGCAGGAAGGCCGCGGCGAGACGGAAACCGTAGTCGGACATGCCGAGGAACCTAACGGAACGGCGCCGAACGACGGAGGACCGACCTCCCGTCGGGGGGCGGGGGTCGCGCACCGTGATCAGCACCTCAGGGCAGGACCTCGGGGTCGGTCAGGTCGAGATCCGCGAAGCCGAGCTGCCGGGCCACCTCCCGCGCCTGGTCGGCGGTGATCGCGTCGCCCGACCCCGTGCCGGTCCACATCAGTCCCTCGGGCTGGGTGCTGGCGTGCCACCGCCCGTCGACGCCGAGGCGGGCGCCCCGGCGCGGACCCCGCCCGCGCAGGTCGTAGCGCAGCAGCACCGGCCCGAGCGTGCCGGCGCGGTCCACCCAGAACGAGAACCGGCTCGGCCGGCCGCGCCGGCTCGATCCTCCCGGGGTGCTCGCGGCGCTCACCTCCGCCAGCATGGGTCCTCGTGAGCGGGGAGACGACCGGCAGTCGGACCAACGTCGTCACACCGCGTGCTGCTCCCGACGAGCAGGTCCGGGCGGCCCTCGCGGACGCCGACGCCGTCGGCGGCTTCTTCGCGATCTCGACGCGCGCGGCCGAGGGGGCCGACCCGTCGTGGCGCCCGCTGGCGGAGCTGCTGGCCGTGCCCGCCGCCGGGCCGGACCCGGTGGGGGAGCGGCTCGCGCAGGTCGCCGACGGTCTCGGCGCCGACCGGCGGGTCGCGGCGTCGCTGCTCGGGCAGTCGCTGGCGTCACGGTCGGTGTCGGTGCTGCTCGCCGCGGCCGTCGCCGGTGTGCTGCCCGACCTGTCACCGACGAATGTCCTGCACGCGCGCCCGTGGGCCGGCGGCCCGGTCCCGTTGTGGGCCGACCCGGACCGGCTGACCGGCACCGCGCTCGGCCCGCCCGACGACCCGGCGACCGCGGGCGCGCTCGCCCGGGCCCTCGCCGAGGACCACCTCGCCCCGCTCGTGGCGGCGCTGCGGACCCGCGCGTCGGTGTCCGCGCGCGTGCTGTGGGGCAACGCGGCGGGGGCGCTGGGCGGCGCCGTCCGCGTGCTCGGCGAGGCCCGACCCGACCGCCACGCCGCCGCGCTCGCCCTCGCCCGCGGGGTGCTCGCGCAGGAGCCGTTCGCCGGGCTGGGGGAGTTCGTCGACGACCCCGCGCACCCGAGCGGCCTCGGCTTCGCCCGCACCACCTGCTGCCTGTACTACCGCGTCCCGGGCGGCGGGATGTGCGGCGACTGCGTGCTGCGACACCGCCGCTAGACCGGCGGCCACACCACCAGCAGCCGCCCCGCCCCGAGCAGCGAGAACACGCCCACCAGCGCGAACAGCGCCACCCAGAGGCCCCCGGGAACGCCGGTGAGGCGCTCGAGCTGGTCGGCGTCGGAGTCCGGCGCCCGGCGGCGGGCCCGCTTGCGCTGCACCTCGAGCACCGTGCGCAGCCCACCGATGATGAGGAACCACGTCACGAAGCAGGCGAAGCCGTACTGGACGTTTGCCGAGCCGTAGACCGCGACGACGACGAAGACCGCCCCGGTCAGCGCGACGGAGAGCACCCCGTAGGCGTTCCGGATGAGGATCAGCGTCGCCAGCAGCAGCACGACCGCGATGACGAGCATCGCCGAGATCGCGTCGGCGGCGACCAGCGCGGCCGCCCCCACCCCGAGCAGCGGTGGCGTCGCGTAGCCCGCCGCGGCCGTCGCGACCATGCCCGGCCCGTCGCGGCGGCCCTTGGAGACGGTCACCCCGGAGGTGTCGGAGTGCAGCAGGATGCGGGTCAGCGTGCGGCCGGAGCAGACGGCGACCAGGGCGTGCCCGCCCTCGTGGGCGATGGTCACGACGTTGCGGGCCAGCCGCCACGTGCCGTGGACGCCGACCACCACGAGCGCCACGAGACCGCCCAGGATCACCAGCGTCGCCTGCGTCTGGCCGCCGGTGAGCTGGTCGAGGCCGTCGAAGGGCAGCCCGAGGGAGGTGGGGAGGCGGGTCGTCACGATGGGGGCACGGTAACGGGGACGCCGGGCCGGGATGTCGCCGCGCCGGTGCGACGGTCATGCTGGGCGGGTGACCGACACCGCGCCCGCCGAGGCGGTCCGGATGGGGACCGCCCGGGGCCGCTGGATCCTGCTGACGACGGTGCTCGGTTCGGGCCTGGCGATGCTCGACTCGACGGTGGTGAACATCGCCCTCGAGCGCATCGGGTCGGACTTCGACGCGAGCTTCGCCGCCCTGCAGTGGACGATCAACGGCTACACGCTCACGCTCGCCGGGCTGATCCTGCTCGGCGGCTCGCTGGGCGACCGCTTCGGCCGGCGCCGGATCTTCGTCATCGGCGTCGTGTGGTTCGCCGTCGCGTCCGCGCTGTGCGGGCTCGCCCCGTCGATCGAGTTCCTCATCGCCGGGCGGGCGCTGCAGGGCGTGGGCGGCGCGCTGCTGACACCGGGCAGCCTCGCGCTGATCTCCGCGGCGTTCCACGGCGAGGACCGCGCGGCCGCCATCGGGGCGTGGTCGGGCCTCGGCGGTGTCGCCGGCGCGGTCGGGCCGTTCCTCGGCGGCTGGCTGGTCGAGTGGACCTGGCGCGCGGTCTTCCTCATCAACCTGCCGGTGGCCGCGGTCGTCGTGGTCGTCGCGCTGCGCCACGTGCCCGAGTCGCGGGACCCCCAGGCGGTGCAGCACCTCGACGTGCCCGGGACGGTGCTGGCCGTGGCCGGGCTTGGTGCGCTGACGTGGGCCCTGACGGCCGCGGGCGAGGGAGGGTCGGCGACCTCGGCGACCGTCTCGGGCACGGTCGGGGTGCTCGCGCTGCTGGCGTTCGTGCTGGTGGAGCGGCGCTCGCGGGCCCCGCTGGTGCCCGGCGAGCTCTTCGCCAACCCCCGCTTCACGGGCACCAACATCATCACGCTGCTCGTCTACGGCGCGCTGGGCGTGAACTTCCTGCTCGTCGTGCTCCAGCTGCAGGTCGTGGCCGGCTTCAGCCCGCTCGCGGCCGGCACGGCGACGCTGCCGATCACCGTGATCATGCTGCTGCTCTCGGCGCGGTCCGGGCGCCTGGCCCAGCGCATCGGGCCCCGGTGGCCGATGACCATCGGGCTGCTGCTCGCCGCCGCCGCGATGCTGCTGCTGCGCCGGATCGGGCCGGACGCGTCGTACTTCGTCGACGTGCTGCCGCCGGTCGTGCTCTTCGGCCTCGGGCTGGCGGGCACCGTCGCCCCGCTCACCGCGACCGTCCTCGACTCCGCCGACGACCGCCACGTCGGCATCGCCTCCGGGGTCAACAACGCCATCGCGCGCGCCGCGGGCCTGCTCGCCGTCGCGCTCATCCCGGCCGTCGCCGGCATCTCGGGGCAGGACTACACCGACCCGGTGTCGTTCGCCGCGGGCTACGCCAACGCCATGGCCATCGCGGCGGGCCTGCTGGCGGTCGGGGCCGTGCTCTCGGCGGTCCTGCTGCGCCCGCGCCGAACGGCCGAGCCGGCCCCCGCCCGGTTCCGCACCGAGGACTGCCCCCACTGCGGGATCAGCGCGCCCCAGCAGTACCCCCGCGACTGAGGCGGTTACTGGCTGGTATCGCTCGCTCAGCGAGCGATACCAGCCAGTAACCGGCGGTCAAGGTCCGCGCGGGTCAGGCCAGCGCGTCGAGGACGGCGTCGGCGTCGGCCTCGGTGTTGTGCAGGTGGAACCCCACCCGGGCGGCGCCGTGGCGGACCGCGGCCCGCACGCCCGCGGCGGCGAGGCGCTCGGCGGCCCCGTCGCGGCGCACGGCGACGATGGCGGAGTCGCCGCGAGGCAGGTCCAGGCCCGCGCGCAGGCGGTTGGCCAGCCCCACCGCGTGGTCGTGGACGGCGGTGGCGTCGAGCGAGGCGATCCAGGGCAGGGCGACCGCCGCGCCGACGTGGGCGAGCCAGACGGGGGAGAGGTCGAACCGGCGGGCGTCGTCGTGCAGCCGCAGCGGCAGGCCGTAGATCGCGTCCCAGCCCCCGGCGTACCAGCCGGACTGGGCGGGCACGAGCCGCGCCGCGAGTCGCTCCGAGACCGCCATCCACGCCGCCCCGCGTGGGGAGAGCAGCCACTTGTAGCCACCGGCGACGACCGCGTCGGCCCAGGCGAGGTCGGCCGGCAGCCAGCCCAGGGACTGCGTGGCGTCGAGCACGACGAGGGTGTCCGGCCCGACCTCGGCGCGCAGGGCCGCCAGGTCGAGCAGGGCGCCGTCGGCGGAGGCGACGACGCTGACCGCGACGACGTCGGCGCCCGCGGCGCGCTCCGGGAGCTCCTCCAGCGGCACCTCGCCCACGTCGTGGCCCGCGGCCGCGAACGGGAAGGTCACGCTGGTGAACTCCCGCTCGGCCGTGAGCACCCGCGCGCCGGCGGGCAGCGACGCCGCCACCAGGCCCAGCAGCCCGGAGACCGCGCTGCCCAGCACCACCGACGACGCCGGCACCCCGACCAGCGAGGCGAACGCCTCGCGTCCGGTGGCGACGTGGGCGTCGAACTCCGGCGGCTCCGCCGCACCCCGCCCCCAGCCGGTCACGGCGTCCGCCACCGCGTCGACCACCGGCGCCGGCGGCACCCCGATCGACGGGGTGTTCAGGTAGACGCCGTCGACGGCGAAGGTCGTCCCGAAGGCGGAGCGCATGTCCCAGTAGTACGCGTCAGTGGTAGGCGTGCGCGACGGCGTGTCCCTGTCCGCGGCCGATCATCCAGCGGTTGACCGGCGTCGTCACCACGAACGCGATGGCCAGGGAGACCGCCAGCGACGCCCAGAACAGCACGGTGTCCAGGCCGGCGTCCATGGCGCCCGGCACGACGAGGATGACGCCGTTGTCGACGATCTCCATCACCGCGATCGAGACGGTGTCGGCGGCCAGGGCGACCCGCACCGCGGTACGCAGCCCGGCACCGGAGCGCAGCACGCCGCGCATGGTCAGCGCGTAGCCGAAGACGAACGCCAGCACGATCGACAGGACGACGGTGACCAGGTTCGACAGCGACGCCGCCGTGCCGATCACCATCCCCGCGACCTCGCCGATCGCACAGCCGGTCAGGCAGTGCGCCGTGGCCTGCGCGGCCGCGGACCAGGGGACGTCACGCCAGCTCATCGGACCCCTCGAGGGACGCCGGACGGAACCGCCGCAGGCGCAGGCTGTTGGCCACGACGAACACGCTCGAGAACGCCATCGCCGCGCCGGCGATCATCGGGTTGAGCAGGCCGAGCGCGGCCAGCGGCAGCGCGGCGACGTTGTAGGCGAAGGCCCAGAACAGGTTGCCGCGGATGGTGCCCAGCGTCCGGCGGGCCAGGCGCAGGGCGTCGGGGACGACGCGCAGGTCGCCGCGCACGAGGGTCAGGTCTCCGGCCTCGATGGCGGCGTCGGAGCCGGTGCCCATGGCGAGCCCGAGGTCGGCGCGCGCGAGCGCCGCCGCGTCGTTGACCCCGTCGCCCACCATCGCGACCACCGCCCCGGACTCCTGCAGCCGGGCGACCTCGTCGGCCTTCTGCTCGGGCAGCACCCCGGCCACCACGGTGGGGATGCCGACCTCGGCGGCCACCGTGCGCGCGACGGTCTCGTGGTCGCCGGTGAGCAGCACGGTGCGCAGGCCCATCGCGTGGAGGGCCGCGACGGCGTCGGCCGCGCCCTCGCGGACGGTGTCGGCGACGGCCAGCACGCCACGGGGCTGCGGGACCTCGTCCCTCTCGGCCCACGCGACGACGACCGGCGTCGACCCGCCCTGCTCGACCCGGGCGACCGCCGCCGCGAGCTCCTCGCCGACCGGGATCCCGAGCTCGTCGAGCAGGCGGACGCGCCCGACGGCCAGCGCGCGGCCCTCGACGGTGCCGGTGACGCCCAGGCCGTCGCGGGCGGTGACGTCGACGGCGGCGGGCAGGTCCCCGAGCCGCTCGCGGGCGGCGTCGGCCACCGCGCGGGCCACCGGGTGGGCCAGCGCGTCCTCGAGCGCGCCGGCGCGGCGGAGCAGGTCGGCCTCGTCGACCTCGTCCAGCGCCGTCAGGCCGGTGAGCGCCATCGCGCCGGTGGTCACCGTGCCGGTCTTGTCGAGGACGATCGTGTCCACCCGCCGCGTCGACTCCAGCACCTCGGGCCCGCGCAGCAGGATGCCGAGCTGCGCGCCGCGCCCGGTGCCGACCATGAGTGCGGTCGGCGTCGCGAGGCCCAGCGCGCACGGGCAGGCGATGATGAGGACCGCGACGGCGGCGGTGAACGCGGCCGTCGCGCCGGCCCCGGCCAGCAGCCACACCGCGAGCGTGCCGAGCGCGAGCACCACGACGGCCGGGACGAACACCGCGGACACGCGGTCGGCCAGGCGCTGCACCTCGGCCTTGCCGTTCTGGGCCTCGGCCACGCGACGGGCGATCCGGGCCAGGCGGGTGTCGGCGCCCACCGCCGTCGCGCGCACCACGAGCCGGCCACCCACGGCCACCGTCGCGCCGCTGACGGCGTCGCCGGGCCCGACGTCGACCGGGACGGACTCGCCGGTCATCGCGCTGGCGTCGATCGCGGCCCGGCCCTCGACGACGACACCGTCGGTGGCGACCGTCTCGCCGGGGCGCACGACGAACTCGTCGCCGAGCGCCAGCGACTCGACCGGGATCCGCTCCTCGCGCCCGTCGCGGCGCACGGCGACGTCCTTGGCCCCCAGGTCGAGCAGGGACCGCAGGGCGTCGCCGGCCCGGCGGCGGGAGCGGGCCTCGAAGAACCGTCCGGCCAGCACGAACGTCGTGACGGCCGAGGCCGCCTCGAGGTAGATCGCGTCCGGGCCCCCGGCCGCGGTGAGGGACAGCGCGTGGGTCATGCCCGGCATCCCCGCGCCGCCGAGGAACAGCGCGTAGAACGACCAGCCGAGCGCGGCCAGCGTGC
Source organism: Actinomycetospora chlora (assembly GCF_039542135.1). Classification (NCBI taxonomy): domain Bacteria; kingdom Bacillati; phylum Actinomycetota; class Actinomycetes; order Pseudonocardiales; family Pseudonocardiaceae; genus Actinomycetospora; species Actinomycetospora chlora. Next base: position 3,749 of record NZ_BAABHO010000005.1, on the reverse strand, counting down.
CCACCGACACGAGCGTGTCCATGGTCGCGGCGCCGTGGCGCAGGTTGGTCCAGGCGGCGCGGTGGAAGTCCTGCCCGCCCCACACGACCACCGGGGCGGCGAGGATCGCCGAGAGCCACTGCCAGTTGGTGAACTGCCAGGCCGGGACCATGGCGAGCACGACCACGGGGATCGTGAGCGCGAGGCTGACGATCAGCCGGCGGCGCAGGACGTCGGCCGGGTCGTCGGCGGCGGGGGTGCCGTCCCCCGGGCTCGCGGGCGTCGGCACGCGCGCCCCGTACCCGAGCTTCTCGACCGTGGCGACGATCTCGTCGACGTCCGGGGTCGTGCCGTCGCGGTCGACCCAGGCCGTGCTCGTCGCGAGGTTCACCCCGGCGGTGACCCCGTCCAGCTTGTTGAGGCGGCGCTCGATGCGGGCGGCGCACGAGGCGCAGGTCATCCCCGTGATGGCGAGCTCGACGCGCCCGGTGCCGGGCGACACCCCACCGGTGGCGCCGGTCGGCGTGCGCGGGGACGACGCGGGCGGTGCGGTCATCGGGCCTCCCTCTCTCCTCCCCGTTGGTACCCCTGGGGGGTATGACTGTCAAACCGCCGGTGGGCGTGGCCGGTGGGTGGGCGTCGCTCACGGACGGCGAGGTGGTGTGATGCTTTCGTGACCTCCCCCCGGCCGCCGCGGCCGGGGCCGGACGGACCACGGGGACATCCCGGTCCACCCGGCCCTCCGCCACCCCCGCGCCACCGCGCGCCGGGTGCCGGTGGCGCCGGGGGTCCGGCGCCGTCGGGCGGGGGGGTCGGGCTGCTCACGGCGCCTCCGCCGCCCCCGCCGACCGGTGGCTACCCGGGACAACGCCGCGTACCCGTCCCGCCCCTGGTACCCGTCCCGCCGCCGGCCGCCCCACCGGGTCCGGCCCGCCGTGCCGGTGCGCCGCCCGCACCTCCGGCCCCCGCCCGACCGGCGCCCCCGGCCCCCCGGACCGGCACGACCCCCACCGCGGCCGCCCCCGCGCCGTCCCGTCCGGCGCCGACCGGGGCCACCCGGACCAGCACCGTCCGCACCCCTCGCGTCGACGAGCAGGCCCCGGCGCGGCGGTCGGCCCCGGCCGAGCGGACGCGCCGGACCGAGATCGCCCCGGCACCCCGCACCGAGACCCGCCGCGCGACCCCGAGCCGCGCCGCCGCCCGGCAGGCGCCCGGGAAGCCGCGGCGTCGCGGGCTGCCGCTGGGCCTCGGCGCCGCCGCCGTCGGCGCGGTGATGGCCGGGACGCTGGCGACCGTCGAGACGCTGACCGGCGCGAGCGCCGGACCCCTGGCCGAGTCGGCCCGGGCGCTGAACCTGCCCAGCACCACCACCGAGGCGATCGCCCCGCCCGTCGCGCCTGCCGCCCCGCGCGTCGACCTCGCCGCCGCCGTCTCGGCCGCCGAGGACACCGGCAACCGCGGCGACATCAACATGGGTGTCGCCGTCGGGGACGTCGCGACCGGCGAGGTCGCGCCCGGCTCCGACCCGGACGGGACCTTCTACACCGCCTCGCTGGCCAAGCTCTTCGTCGCCGTCGACCTGGTCCAGCGCCAGCGCGCCGGCGAGCTGCGCCTCGGCGACCGCGACCTGCGCCTCCTGCGCGCCGCGCTCACGGTCTCGAGCGACGAGGCCATGAACGCCCTGTGGACCCAGTACGACGGCCCCGGCGCGATCACCCGCGTCACGCGGGCGCTCGACATGGACGACACGTCGCCGCCGGAGGACACGTCGCAGTGGGGCGAGGTGCTGACCACCCCGCGCGACATGGTCAAGCTCCTGCGCCACATCCAGGTCGACCTGCCCGCCCCCGACCGCGACCTCATCCTCGGGAACATGTCCCAGGCCCAGCGGACCGCCGGCGACGGCTTCGACCAGGGCTTCGGCTTCCTCGACGGCTCGCGGGTGCCGGTCAAGCAGGGCTGGCTGTGCTGCCTGGGCTCGCGGGCCAACCTGCACTCGGTCGCGGTGCTCGACGGCCGGTTCCTCGTCGCGGTGATGACCGACGAGCCGCCCGGCTACGGGCCCGCGCGGCAGGCCGTCGACGCGGCGGCGCAGACCGTGCGCCGGGACCTCGGGCCCGCGCGCGCCGGGTAGCCTGGCGGGGCACCTCGGGCGCGGGGAGGGTCACGGTGACGGAGCAGGCCGGCGAGCACGTGCACGGGTACGCCGACAACAAGGACGACCACCTGCGGCGGCTGCGCCGCATCGAGGGCCAGGTCCGCGGCATCGCGCGGATGATCGAGGACGACAAGTACTGCATCGACGTCCTCACCCAGGTGTCCGCGGCGACGCGGGCGCTGCAGAACGTCGCGCTCGGCCTGCTCGAGGAGCACATGAGCGGCTGCGTCGTCGACGCCGCGAAGGCGGGCGACGCCGAGGCCGCCGAGAAGGTCCAGGAGGCCTCGGCGGCCATCGCCCGCCTCGTGCGGTCGTAGCGACTAGGCCGGCGCCGTCCGGGTGCCCTCGACCCGGGCGCGGAGCTCGGCGGCCAGCGACTCGACCCCGCCGAACCGCCGGTCGACCACCAGCTGGCCCAGCATCGCCAGCAGCACCGAGGGCCACTCGACGAGCCCGAGGATGCCCGCGCCCACGTAGAGGCCGTAGAGCAGCAGGCTCGACGCCTCGGGGGTGTGCGCCCGCACCCACATCCTGACGGCCTCCTCGTCGCCGCGGTCCAGCGCGGCGAGGAGGTCCGGCGCCTGCTCGGGCTCGGGCGCGACCTCGGGGGGCAGCGGTGCCGTGTGCGTCACCGACCCGGCGGGCACGGCCGCGAGGTGCGCGCGGGTGGCGGGCTGGGTGGTGCCGTCGGCCATGGGGTGTCCTCCGAGGGGCGGCGTGGTGGACGCGGGCTGTCGTCCCGGGCGTACCCACCCTAGGCGGCCGACCCGTCGGTGGCGGGTGATCTCGTGCCTCTCCGCCTCGACGCAGGGGGCTCACGCGAGGGCCGGCAGGTTCTCCACCAGCGCCTCCGGCGCGGCCGGGTCGACCCGTCACCGAGCGGAGGCCCGGCGAGCCGCGCGTGCAGGTCGAAGGCCTGGCAAGGACGACCGTTCCGTCGTGCCCCCGGCACCGGGGGCCGTCGAGGCCGGTGGAGATTCGTACCGCCAGGTCTTCCCGATCGGCCCGTCGTTGTCGGGGGTCCCATCTACATTCGAACACATGAGCGAACGCGGGGTCGGGGTGGTGGAGCGGGAGCTGCTCGACCGGGCCCGCGACGCCGAGATCGCCCGGCGGCGGGACCACTACCGGCGCCTGGAGCTGGTGGCCGAGCTGGACCGGCAGGGCGTGGCGGCCTGCACAGGGGATCGCGGGGTCGACCGGTTGTTGCAGGTGCAGTGGAACCTGGACAAGGCGCAGGTCCAGCGGCTGGTGGACGAGGCCGCGGACCTGATCGCGCGCCGCTCGCTGCAGGGGGAGCCGTTGCCGCCACGGTTGCCCTGCGCAGCGGCGGTGGCCGCGGAGGGGGCGATCGGTCCGGAGCACATCGTGGTGATCCGCCGGACGATGGCGCGGCTGGACCGGGTCGACGGGCTCGACCCCGAGGACTGGGTCGAGGCGGAGCGGTCGCTGGCCGAGCAGGCCGTGCTGCTGCCGCCGGCCGCGCTGACGAAGTACGCCGCGGCGGTGCTGGCCCGGCTGGATCCGGATGGTGTGGCGCCGCCGGAGGGAGAGGACCGCTGCGACGAGCTGCACGTGGTGCGCCGCCGCGACGGGCGGCTGGACTTCAAGG